>JBDTTK010000279.1:0-5925 GCA_039930685.1 Bryobacteraceae bacterium
AAGCTGCAAACTACAACCTTCAGAGCCGCACCTGTCCTGATCGAGCATCTGCTCGCCAGGCACAAACCCAAGCAGGAGAGTTGAACGTTATTCGGTGACCTGGAAGGTGCCGACAAAGGCGCTGCGCTTGCCGGGGTAGCTCCAGGTGGTGCCGAGGGCGTCGCCCGCGTAGGACTGCGCCTTGGTGAAGGCGGGCATCGCGTGCTGGACGTCGGTCAGGGGATCGTAGTAGACCTCTTCGTGGCGGCAGATCTTGTCGTCGTCATCGAGCGGGCGGGTTTCGATGGCGGCGACTTTGCCGGCGGTGAGCTTGACGTTCCGCGAGTGGATGTTGCCGTTCTCGACATCGAAGGAGATCGGCTGCGTCTCGACGCGGACGACGTCGCTCAACAGGCCTTTGCCCATATGTTTGGCGAATCCCTGGAGCGCCATGCGCTGGTCAAGGGTCGCGCGTTCGTCGAGGATAAGGACCGCGCGTGCCGGATTGCTGGCAACCATCGGATCGCCGAGGGTGGTGGTGGCGCGGACCACGCCGACGACGCTGAGTCCGTCGAGCGAGACGCCGTTCCAGGAGCCGCGGTCGATCTTCCAGCCCATGACGGCGAGATCGCCGGTGATGCCGGTTTCACCATTGGCGAAGCAGGCTCCGGTGTAGACGTCGGCAGTGCGGGCTTCGACGTAATAGCCGTGAAGCGAATTTGCGGACGGTAGATCCGCGGCGAGGGCCACGGAACTTGCCAGGCAGAGAACGAGAAGAGACTGGCGGATGTTCATACCTTTAGTTTACTCCCGGATTCAGTCAGCGGTTCGCACAGGCGTTTCCGGTTCGCGGACCGCGAGTTGCTTCTTGTGGAACGGCAGTCTGCGTTTGATATCGGGCCAGAACTCCGTGAGCAGGTTCGAGACCATGTCGTTGCCAAGGGTCATGCTGAGGCGCTGTGCGCCCTTGCGGGCAGTCTGGCTTTCCGGATAGTAGGCGCTGGTCGCGGCTATGACACCCGAGTTGCCGAGGATTTCGGAGAAGTTAAAGCGCCAACGTCCACTGTCGGTCCTGACGATCAATACGCGAGAAGAGGCATAGGCGGCGCGCCGCAAGACGGAGCCGGTGCCGATGCGGAAGAAGCGGGGGTCCTCGTGGAGCAGGCTGGGCAGAATGGCTTCGGTGACGTAGCTGCCGATGATCTGATCCGAGACGGAGCGGCCGTAGAACTTGGCGAAACCGGTCATCCCGCCGTTCTTGCGAAATCCACCGCTCGCGACTTGGGATTGGACGGCGTAGCCGGCAAGCATGAAGTAGTTCGGCCAGTCAAAGCTGTCGCTTTTCGCGATGTTAAATTTTTCGCGGCGGGTGAGGGGGGTGTAGTGTTCCTGGAAAGCCTCGGCGCGGTGATTGGGGAGGATGCCGAAGAGGCGCTTATCCATGCCGGGGAATGGCAGAATGACGCGCACGCCGGGGGACTGGAATCGCGGCGCTGCTTCAAACGGTTCGAGCGTCAGTATGTCATGACATGCCGCCGCCGAGGTGTCGATCAGGGCAGCGTCGAGGCTAACGGGGGAATCCAGGGCGAAGACGGGTAGACAGGCGGCGAGGCCAACGATGATGATGCAAGTCCGGAGGGTATGCAGCGCGATCACGGGCATCCTTTCCCAAATCAGCCGGAACCGCGCGAGGGCTGAGATTGAATCCTTAGAACTAGAACGCCAGACTGATGTGTCGGGTTACACAGATAACAAAATAAACCCAGGGTGTGGCGGAAGGTGCCGGGACGGTCCCTTTTCCTGAGTGCGACCGGCCGGGTCTAAGGGAGAAGCGAGGACCACGGACATGTAGGTCCGTGCCACCAGGGGGACGCTACCTGACGGTGGAGCTTTGGGGGCTAGCGAGGAGTTCTCATTGGGAGCGCGACCTTACGGTTGCGCCTCGGAGCTAGGCAAGGAGTTTCTTGACAACGGTGCCCTCGACATCGGTCAGGCGGAAATCGCGGCCAAGGTACCGATAGGTGAGCCGGGTGTGATCAAACCCAAGACAATGCAGCATTGTGGCTTGCAGATCGTGCACGTGGATCGGATCTTCGGTGATCTTGAAGCCGAGGTCATCGGTGGCACCGACGACCTGCCCGCCCTTGATTCCGCCGCCGGCCATCCACATGCTGTAGGCGGCGGGATGGTGGTCTCGTCCGGCGCTCTCGGGGTTGTGGCTGAGGCGCGCTTCAACCATCGGCGTTCGGCCGAATTCCCCGCCCCAGACTACGAGGGTCGAATCGAGAAGCCCGCGTTGCTTGAGGTCGCGGATGAGCGCGGCGGAGGGCTGGTCGGTGATATCGCAGTTCTTTTTCAGTTCGCGGTTCAGGTCGGTGTGCTGATCCCAACTCGCGTGCATGAGCATGACGCAGCGTACGCCGCGCTCGACCATGCGGCGGGCGAGCAGGCAATTGGTTCCAAACTGGCGCGTGGGCTCTTTGTTGACGCCATACATTTCAAGGGTTTCGGGCGATTCTTTCGAGAAGTCGGTGAGCTCAGGCGCGGCCATCTGCATGCGGAAGGCGAGCTCGTACGAGGCAATGCGGGACTCGACCTCCGGATCGCCAGTCTCGAGCGCATGCTTTTCATTCAGCCCACGTAAGGCGTCGAGGGCGCTGCGCTGGGCCTCCCGCGAGACGCCTTCGGGACTGGTCTGATACAGGATCGGATCGGCGCCCTGGCGGAACTGGACGCCCTGATACGTGGAGGGCAAGAAACCACTGGAGAAGTTCGACGCACCGCCGCTGGTGCCACGGCCGGAACTGAGGACGGCGAATCCGGGGAGGTTCTGCGATTCGCTACCGAGTCCGTAGACCACCCACGCGCCCATGGTCGGACGCCCGATCTGGACGCTGCCGGTGAAGAGCAGGAGCTGACCGGGGTGGTGGTTGAAGGCGTCGGTGTGCATCGAACGGACGAGACAGATGTCATCGGCGACGGACGCGGTGTGCGGAATAAAGTCGGAAAGTTCCATTCCGGACTGCCCGTGCTTCGTGAAAATCCGGGGACTGCCCAGCACTGCCGCGGTCGGCTTGATGAAGGCCAGTTTCAGATCTTTGGTCATCGACGGCGGCAAAGATTGGCCGTGATACTTCTGGAGCGCCGGCTTGGGGTCGAACAGGTCCATCTGGCTGGGCGCACCCTCCATAAAAAGGAAGATGACGTTCTTGGCCTTGGCCGGGAAATGCGGAGCCTTGGGAGCGAGAGGGTTCAGAGGCGCGGCGCCTTGCAGGAGGTCGGCGAGGGCGATAGATCCGAGTCCGCAGCCCGCGTATTGAAGAAAGTGCCGCCGGTTCCACATGCGATTATTCCCTCGTCAAAAACTCGTCGAGATTCAGAAGAACCCGCGCGACCTCGACGAGAGGCAACTTTGCGAGTTGCTCGCGCTCGGTGGGATCGGGCGCACGGGCGAGCGTCAGGCGGAACGCGGTTCCGACGGGATCTTTTTCAGATTCAACCCGCTTAGTGAGCGCCTGCGCCGCCTCGAAGAAGACCGGATCGTTGAGCAGGTTCAATGCTTGCAAAGGCGTATTTGACGCACGCCGCCGCGAGCAGGAGATATTTGAGTCCGGCACGTCGAAGTTCGACAGCATCGGATAGGGCGTGGTCCGCTGGTAGTGGACGTACAAACCGCGCCGATACCGTTCCGGCGCCGGGCTCTCCACCCATTTCAAGCTGCTGGCGTAGCCGAGTTCGGCGACGCCCTTGGGCTGCGGCGGGCGGACGCTGCGTCCGCCGATTTGTTCATAGAGGAGTCCGCTGGCAAAGAGGGTTTCGTCGCGAATGAGTTCCGCCGGCAGGCGGAGGCGCGACTGGCGCGCCAGGAGGATGTTCTCCGGATCCTTGGCGGCGAGATCGGGGCGCAGGCGGGAAGACTGGCGATAGGTGTCCGACAGGACGATGCTTTTGATGAGCGCCTTCTGGCTCCAGCCGTTCGCTGCAAATTCGGTGGCTAGCCAATCGAGGAGTTCGGGGTGCGAGGGCTTGTCGCCTTGCGTCCCGAAGTCTTCGGAGGTCTGGACCAAGCCACGTCCGAACAATTCCTGCCAGATCCGGTTCGCGGCCACGCGTGCGGTAAGCGGGTTTTCGGCAGCCGTAATCCAACGCGCGAGATCGAGGCGAGTAGGCCTCGCGGCTTTCAATGGCGGAAGAATCGCGAGGGTTCCGGGCTCTACGGCCTCTCCCATCGTCTTGTAGTCGCCGCCGAGGCGAAGGTGGGTGACTGCGGGTTCGGCCAACATGACGGGAGCTTGCGTGTAGGGGGGAAGTTCACTCTGCAGCTTGCGTAGTGCGTCGCGCGCTTGTTTGAGCGAGGCGGCCACGGCCTTGTCGCGGTCATAGTCCGGGCCGATGTGTCCGACGAAGAAATCCACGAGCCGGTCCTGCTCGCGGGGCGGCTTGGATCGGGGATGATCCTTCAGGAAGAGCTCGGCGCCGGTGAATCCGGCGCGAAATTCGGTGACCTGGAAGTCCCATTCGGTGTCCGCGCCCTGATGCTCGAAGGCACCGTGCAGCTTGGTCCACCACGGGCCCATGTAGTCGGCGATCTTGTACTGTTTGAGGATTTCCGCACGCTTCCGTTCGTATTCCACGCGTGCGGCTCGATAGGGGGCCTCTTCGGAGGGGAAGGGCGCGTCGATGTCCTCTTCGTCGGCGGCGTCGAAGAAGGCGAACAGCGAATAGTATTCGCGCTGGGAGATCGGATCGAACTTGTGGTTGTGGCACTGGGCGCATCCGGCGGTGAGGCCGAGCCAGGTGGTGGAGACGGTATTCGCGCGATTAATAATTTGCTCGAAGCGAGCTTCGGCGCGATCGACTCCGGCTTCGCGGTTTGTAAGCGTGTTGCGGAGGAAGCCGGTGGCGATGCGCTGATCCTGCGTCGGGTTGGGCAGGAGGTCGCCGGCAAGCTGCCAGATGGTGAACTGGTCGAACGGAAGATCGCGGTTCAGGGCTTCGATGACCCACTGACGCCAGCGCCAGGCCCAGGGACGCGCGAGATCCTTCTCGTAGCCGTCGCTGTCGGCGTAGTGAGCGAGGTCGAGCCAGGGGCGCGCCCAACGTTCGCCGTAGCGGGGCGAGGCGAGCAGTCGATCGATCAGCTTTTCGTAAGCGGCGGGAGAGCGGTCGGCGACGTAGGCGTCGATCTCCGAGGGGGTCGGCGGGAGTCCGGTTAAGTCGAGGGTGAGGCGCCGGGCGAGAGTAACAGGGTCGGCGGCCTCAGACGCAGCGAGCTTCGCAGTTTTCAGGCGCTCGCGCACAAAGGCGTCGATGGCGGATGGGTAGCCGGGCGGCACGGCGGGTTTGCGGATCGGCTGGAAGGACCAATGTCTAGAAGGGGGCGCGACCGCAGCGGACTTCTCAGGAGCTTTCGGAAGGGCGTCGATCCAGGAACGGATTCTCGCGATATCCTCTTCAGGAACGGGGGCTCCTTGGGGCGGCATGCGGAATGCGGAGTCGTCACTCGAAATGCGCTGGATGAGAGGGCTATCGCCGCTGGCGCCTGGAACGATCACTGCGCCGAGGTTGCCGCCTTTGCGGACGGCGGCTTCGGAGTCCAGGCGCAGTCCGGCCATGGGGCGGGAGGTTCCGTGACAGAAGAGGCACCGCTTGGAGAAGACAGGAGCGATGTCGCGGGCGAAGTCCGGTGTATCAGCCGCCGCGAGCGTGACGGCTGCAACGGCGAGCAGCATCGCAAGACGGAGCGTCCACCTCATTCGACGTGATTCTACTATACGAGCGAGTGTCTACAATCGAGGTATGCGAGTGTTGGATCTCCGGCGCGGCCTTCGCGGGTACCCTCTAACCTGGTTTCCTATCGTGCTGGCGGCACTTCTTCCGCTCGCCGGCCAGGCCCCCGTGCCGAAGATCGAAGGCATCTGGGAGGGGACGATCGAGTCGGGCGGG
>JBDTTK010000280.1:0-5911 GCA_039930685.1 Bryobacteraceae bacterium
CGGCGCGGCTAAAGCCAAGGACGCGCCTTCGGGCGGCGGCGGTAAACCGGCGGATGACGGGGGCGACGATGAGGCCATCACAGTGGACCTGACCGTCGGCTCAGGCAACGGCAATTCCTTCAAGCCCTGGTTCGTCCTGAAACCCAATGAAGACGCGGAAGGTCAAGAGGCGGAAGGTACCATCGCGGTCGAATCCACGGTGCTGCGGCAGAAGGGATTCGAGTTCGGTGGAAGCCTTGAGATCAGCCGGGCGCTGATTGCGCCCAAGGAGTCTTCCTGGCAATGGGCGGGTTCGATCAGCGGCAGCTATACGAACATCAAGTCAAGCGACGGCACGTTTTCGCTCACGCCGATCGTGGATGCTTCGGTGAAGGAAGGATTGATTCTCGGCGCGGGAATCGGCGCAGAAGCGTCCGTCAGTCTGCTCGATGACAAGCTCACGCTCACTGTCGGAGGCAAAGTTGCTGCCGACCTCGACCCGCATGAAGGCTCACTCCAAGTCGGCCCCGCGGTCAGCGTCGGACTGAAATTCAAGTGGGAAGTGATCCGATTCGGGAAATAGAGGCGCGGACCTTTTGAGGTCCGTTCCGATGCACTTCGCCCGTCAGGGCTTAGAATCGAAGCGAGGCCCCCAAATGTACTTTCAGCAGTTCTACCTAACCTGCCTGTCGCACGCCTCCTACATGATCGGTTCGGACGGCGTCGCCGCCGTGGTGGATCCGCAGCGCGATGTGGCGCTCTACATCGAGGAAGCCGCGCTACAGGGATTCGCCATCGAGCACATCATCGAAACGCACCTGCACGCCGACTTCGTCTCCGGCCACCGCGAACTCGCCGATCTCACGGGCGCCAAAATCTACCTGGGTGCGAAAGCCGGAGCCACGTTCCCTCACGTTCCGGTCGTCGACGGCGACGAGATTCATTTCGGCACTTGCGTGCTGCGCTTTCTTGAGACGCCCGGGCACACGATCGAAAGCGTAACCGTCCTGGTCACCGACATCGAAAAGTCCCCGGAACCGTTCGCTGCATTGACGGGCGACGCCCTTTTCATTGGCGACGTGGGACGCCCCGATCTCTCGGGCGACCTCACGCCGCAGCAACTCGCGGGCATGCTCTACGACAGCCTGCACACGAAACTCATGACTCTCCCCGACGGCGTCGAAGTATATCCGGCCCACGGTGCGGGATCGCTCTGCGGACGCCAGATGCGACCGGAGCGCGTCTCGACCATCGGCAAGGAACGCGCCACGAACTACGCGCTGCGGGCCGCTTCGAAGGACGACTTCATCCAACTGCTGACTTCCGAACTTCCGGAACGCCCCGCCTATTTCGCCAAGGACGCCGAAATCAACCGCACCGGCGCGGGCGCACTCACCGAGCTGGCGCCGCTTGCGGAACTGACTCCCGCGGAACTCATGGAGAAGCAGACCAGCGGCGCCACTGTCCTCGACACCCGGCCGCCGCAACAGTTCGGCGCAGGCCACGTGCCCGGAGCTGTCCACATCGCGCTCGCCGGCCAGTTCGCCTCGTGGGCCGGAACCGTCCTCGGCCTCGATCGGGAGATCGTACTCGTTGCTGAAGACCCCGAGCAGGCGTCCGAATCCCGGATGCGCCTCGCGCGCGTAGGCGTCGAGAACGTGACGGGCTGGCTCGCCGGAGGCATGGACGCCTGGCTGCGCGAGGACCGTCCGACCCAAAGCGTGCCGCAGATCTCGGCGGACGACCTCTCGAAGTCGCTCGACGACTTCCAGATTGTCGATGTCCGCCGTCAGCCCGAATACGACGGGGGGCACATCGCCGGCGCGCACCTGATGCCGCTGCACAAGATCACTACGATGCTCGACGGGCTGGACAAGTCCAAGCCGATCGCCGTGCATTGCAAAGGCGGCTATCGCAGCTCTATTGGAACGAGCTTGCTGCAAAAGGCCGGATTCACGGATGTCTGGAATGTAATGGGCGGATACGATGCGTGGGCGACTCTCGGACTGCCTATAGAGTCGTCTGGCCCACCGCTCGCGTGCGGCGTCGCCGCTCCGCTTTCTGCTTAGTGCGTTCGATCTGCTTCGTGCGTTCGAGCTGGAGCAGTTCCTTTCGCCGCCGCGCCTTGATCTGTCCATCGAGCACGCGCCAGAACTTGCGGAAATACTGGACGGCCGACGCCACGCCAAAGAAGACGACCATCCACATGCCGAAGTCGGCCCAGATTTTCAGGTCGGCCCAGTGAATGCTGAGCATGACCAGCGAAACGGCGACCACTTGGAAGACCATCTTCGTCTTGCCCAAGTCGCTCGCCTGAATCGTGTAGCTCTCGGCGGCGGCGATACTGCGGAGGCCCGTCACCGCGAACTCGCGGCCGATGATGAGAATCGCCATCCAGCCCGCGACGTGGCCGGTCTGCACCAGCGACACGAGCGCCGCCGAAATGAGGAGCTTATCCGCGATCGGGTCGAGGAGGGTGCCGACGGTGGTCACCTGACCCCAGCGCCGCGCAAGGTATCCGTCGAGGAGATCGGTTACGGCCGCCGCCAGAAAGATCGCCAGCGCCACAAACTCCGGCGCCACGGAGATGCCCAGCAAGCTCTCCAGGCCGAGCTTCTCCCCAACAAGCGCTGCGACCAGCACCGGGACGAAGAAGATCCGGAGAAGCGTAAGAGCGTTGGGAAGGTTCATCGCTCACTCAAAAGGATAAACTACGGCTCGTAAAAGTGCTCGGGCTACTTGGTGCCGGCTTCGGTCTCTTCGAGAATGTACTGCGCCAGACGCCGCCGCAGCGACGCCGGCACCTCCGCCTCGACGACACACCAGTCCTCGTCATACGTTTTTGACAGTACGCGCCCATACTCGTGGAGCAGGTGGAGCGGACTGCCCTCGCCAGCAGGCATTCGAAACCGCGCGGGAGCCACCGGGTCGAGCGCGAGCTTCTGATCCACGATGGCCAACAGCGCGTCGAATCCCTGACCCGATAGGGCGGAAACACCGATCGACGCCGTGGTGCGAACCTCCGGATTCTCGTCGGAGGGCTTCGCCTCCCCGAGGATCCGCTCGGCAATGGACGCGACGTCCGGGTTGTCCAGACGATCGACTTTGTTCAGAACCAGAATCTGCGGCGTCCCGGCGGCACCGATCTCGTTCAGCACTTCAAGGACGTGCGACGTATATTGCGCCGCAAAAGGAGCCGACGCGTCCACGACGTGCAAGAGCAATTGGGCTTCGGTGACTTCCTCGAGGGTTGCGCGGAACGCCTGGACGAGAGTCGTCGGCAGGTTGCGGATGAAGCCGACCGTATCGCTGAACAGCACCCGCCGATGCGAGGGAAGGGTCGCATGCCGGACCGTCGGATCGAGCGTCGCAAACATCCGCGCGTCCGCCATTACGGCGGCCCCGGTGAGGCGATTGAAGAGGGTCGACTTGCCGGCGTTGGTGTAGCCGACCAGCGCGATGGTCGCGAGCGGCACTTCCTGGCGTTGACGGCGCTGCGTTCCGCGTCCGGCTCGGACGCGAGCCAGACTGCGCTTCACGGTGTCGATCCGCTGCGAAATGCGGCGGCGGTCCGTCTCGAGTTTCGTTTCGCCGGGTCCGCGGGTTCCGATGCCGCCGCCGAGCCGCGACATGGCCGCGCCGTGTCCGGTCAGCCGAGGCAGCAGATAGTTCAACTGCGCCAGTTCGACCTGTAGTTTACCTTCGCTGGTTCGAGCGCGGCGGGCAAAGATGTCGAGGATGAGCTGTGTGCGATCGATTACCTTGACGTCGAGCGCGCGTTCCAGGTTCCGCAATTGGGTGGGCGTAAGTTCCCGGTCGAAGATGACGACGCCGGCTTCGTGGAACTTGACCTTTGCCTTTAGTTCCTCAACTTTGCCTGAACCGATGAGCGTAGCGGCTTCGGCCCGGGGACGCGTTTGGAGTTCACGGTCGGCGACGACGGCACCGGCGCTTTGCGCGAGCACGGTGAGTTCATCGAGCGATTCTTCGGCGGTGAAGGATTGCCAGTCGGGCGCCGCGGGCTTGTGCCCGGAAGACACTTCGAGCCCGACGAGGATCGCAACCTCCTGAGGGACCGCGGTTGATTCCTGCCTATTGGGCAGTTAATCCTCCGGATTCGCCGGGGCCAAGGGGCCAGGAGAACCGGCATGAACCGGTACACCGGGCGTCGAATGGGTCCCACCAGCTGACGCCATTGCATTCGAGTGCCCGCCGGGACCCGAATGGAAGGGTCGAGAGACGACGACGGTCGAAATCGCGTGCTTGAAAATCAACTGTTCCTGATTGTTGGTTTCGAGCACAACCGAATACTTGTCGAAGCTCTTGATGCGGCCTGAAAGCTTGACGCCGCTCATCAGGTAGATCGTGAGGAAGGTCTTCTCTTTTCGGGCGTTGTTTAGAAACGCCTCTTGGATGTTCTGTGCCTGCTTTTCCATACGTCCCTCGCTCGCTCGGGCCAAAAAAATAAGGCCCCATATTCCTTTGGAACTCACCGCCGCGATACTTCCGGCGGGAACGGCTAAGCCAATCGGAGTGCTTTCATCATAACTTAATTTTCTTGGGCCGGCGTGCGCCGCTCGCGCATCCTATGGCACCGATTCATCGTGCTCACCCGCCTCCCGCAGGTGCTTATAGAACGCAAGATCGGTACTGGTTAAGAGCTTGGTTGCGAATAAGATCTGGCCGGTATGCCCAGAGAAATGCTCGACGACGTGATACACCGCTTCGAGGACCGTCACGTCATAGCCCTGCACGCAGACGCGCTCGGTCAGCCGGTGCTCGGGCAACGCTCGGAGGACGCCGCCCGCGTCGGCGATCCGCTCGCGGAGCAGGCTCTTTAGTTCCTCGATTCCAGCGCCGCCTTGGGCCGAAAACTCGCTGTCACGGTCGCGGCGGTCTTCCATCCCGCCGACGCCTGACCCGATCCACTGGCGGACGTTGCCGGCCAGATGCAGCACCAGGTTGCCGACGGCGTTTTCGTTCGGATTCCCGCGCGCCCAGACTTGATCCGCAGACAGAAAGTCGAGGCTGGTGCAGATGCGTTCGGCGAGTTGCTCGAGCTTCAGGCGCGAGTACTCGAGAAAGACGCGCTCGGCGCTCATTCCGCGCCGTTCCGCCGTTTGGGCCGGTAGAGTTCCATGGGATTCATCTTTGCAGGGATCGCCATTTCCATGGTGCCCACCAGCATCTCTTCCCAGCTTTGATCGCCCCAACGGACTTCCTTGCTTGCGTCGGGGTTGAACTTGTTGTTCGGCGAATTGTCGAACCGGCCGGAAACCTCGATCCTGGTGCCGGGCGGAAGCGCCTTTTCCTGTTCGAGGTAATACTGCAACTGCCAATAGAACTTGTAGTCGGGGACGCTGAGCAGCACTTCGCTCTCGCCGGTCGGGTAGATGGCTTTGAACTGGAACGACTTGCCGCGCAAATGCATGTGCGGGTAGAGCGCGACGAGCTTCGCGTTTTCCTGGATCGTGACGGTAGTCGCCACCGGATGGCTGGCGGCGCCTGCCGGAATCACAAGGCCGCGGTTGGCGGCGATCATCGTAAAGACGCGCTCCGTAGGTGGTTCTTTCGAGAAGAGGAATCCAACTCGCGTCCGGTCTTTGCCCGACTTTCCGCTCGACGTATAGTGCATCTGGAATACCAGGTCGCTGCCGGCAGGGATGAGCTTCGCCTGGCCGTCTGGGAGCGCGTGGGGAATCGCGCCTGGGACGTGAAAGTCGAGCAGTTCGTCGAACAGCCCCTGCCCCGCCTCGCCCGCCCTGCCGGAGACTGCCTCGCCGGCCTTGGCATTGCGCATCCACTTCGATTCGGGAGTCCGGATGAAGACCGCGGCATGGTGCACGATGCTCCGGTTGCCGGGCCGCACCTCCATCACTTGTACCCAGCGATCCTCGGCGAAGCGGGTCGGAATCACGAAATACTGATACTC
>JBDTTK010000281.1:0-5889 GCA_039930685.1 Bryobacteraceae bacterium
GGCATCGGCTGGCAGAGGCGGCGGAGCTAGGTTGCGATCTGGCATCGGCATCGGTTGTTCCGGGTACAGCATCACACCGAAATTACGAGCGTGCTGGCTTCCAACTGGTCCATACGCGAATGATGCTTAGCCGCACAAAGGCGTAGAACCGGGAGTCTCGGCTTGCCTCGGCGTTACCCGACTCCATGTGGTGCTAGAGCGGTGGGTTCGCCAGTTGCGAGGCCCTGGCGAGCAATCGAAGCTCGGGAGAACCCGAGGCGAGGAACGCCTTGAGGACTATAGGACGGAGCCGGGGGCCGACGATTTCACCGGCCTCCCGGCGTTCGCGCTCATCGTCGGAAAAGAGGTCGACGGCGGAGCTGTCCGATTCGAGTAGTCTCAGTCCGCACGCAAGCCATTCCCCCGCACTCGTGCGCGCGGCGGGTGACGAGGCCAGGAAGGCGACGAAGCTAATCACCACGGACTCGATGACGGAGTCGTTCGCTCTTGACATGACCAGAAGCTGGCCGTAGAAGCGCGCCTTCTCGCGGAAGAATTGCGCTTCATCGTCTCCCGATCGCCACGCTTCGAGGTCCGACAGTGCGGCTCTTGCACTGTTAGCCCATTCTGCGGATTGGCGTTCCGCCATCCCGAGCCCGGTACCGTCCGCGGCGAACCCGAGACGGCGCTGTTGCTCCAAGAGGCGCAAGCTTGGACCGTCGGCAAAAGCCGGAGTTTGCGTCGCGGAGGCGGATGGTTTGCGGGTCGTCGTCTCTTTGTCAGTGAGAGTCGCGATCCTCGCGGCTTGTGTGCCAAACTCGCCCACGAGGTCGTTGAACTGGGCGAACCAGTCCCAGGGGGTTCCCGTCGATCGAAAAAGCCGGCCGGCGCAGCGTTCAGCCTGGCTGTTTGCGACCAGGTAGTTGCGATACGACGCGAGCAATTCGGGATTGATCGCGGCAAGGTCGGAGGATCGCATGAGATCCCTCATCTTGACGCCCACTCCCCCAACCGCCGCGAATGTAAATGCCGGATCTCCATCCCTGATTTCCCCCAGCTTGGCGGCGAGCGCGGAACACAACAATCTCTTCTGAGCCGCGTCCGTTTCGAAGTGCCGGATCAGATCGATGAGCCCCGGCAGCTGAGTGGAACTCTCCGCTCGAGTGATGAGGTCCATCACGAATTGCACGTCGCGCGCCAGATGCCGATCTTCCGGGGTGAACAGGTCCTTCAGAACGCCCGAGATCGTGACATAGAACTCTGTTGGGTTTGAGAGCAGCGGACTCCTGCAGGTGGCCCTGGGGATCGACGAAGGCAGGGATTCGCCGATCACTCGTCGTGTCAGCGCCAAGTCGCGTGAGGCGAGATTGCGGATAACTAGGCAGCGGATCGAGAGACGGTCGACAGGAAGGCGGCTAAAGGCCAGGAGTTCCTGGGAGTTCGCCGGGTTCGCGAAAAATTGCTGAGGATAACGATCCCCGACTAAATCTGAAGCAAGTAATAACGCCTCGACGATTTCGCTGCGCCGTAAGCTTGTCAGCCTGGGTGTTTCGAGCAACAGGCGCAACGTCGTGGCGGCGATCTCCGGCGGCGCGCCGCGGGTTTCGGCGAGGACGGCGTCGAAGGGATCGATCGCGCGAGCCGAGGGCTTGCCTTTTTGAGCCGCCGCGGTCCCGGCGAGTGCAACAAGGACAAGGATCCACACCGCGTCTCTACGTGCCGATTGGGGCGCGAGCACTGAGCACATTATGGCTCTATCTAGCTGCGATATTCTGGGCGCACGGAGATTCCATGATTACTGGCGCGCATGTCATCGTCTATTCAAAAGATCCGGAAGCAGATCGCACGTTTTTCAGCGAAGTGCTCGGCTTCCCGTCCGTGGATGCCGGTCGCGGATGGCTCATCTTCGAAATGCCGCCTGCGGAGGCTGCATTTCATCCGAGCGAAGAGAACGGGCGGCACGAACTCTATTTCCTGTGCGATGACGTGCGCGCGGAGATTCAGTCGTTAACTGCAAAGGGAGTCGTCTGCTCTGAGGTCCGCGAAGAGCGCTGGGGTTCGATCACGATGGTCGACTTGCCCGGTGGTGGACAAGTTGGGCTCTATCAACCCAAGCATCCAACGGCGATTCGGCGAGTCTGAGGCAAGAAGCGGCTGCTTAGCGGCGCTAGAAGAATTTCTTGGGCAGCGAAGCCAGGTCCGGCACTGCGAACGACTCGAGCGCCTTCCCGATCGGCCCCGACTGCTGGCTGAGAAACGCCTTCGCCTTGGCCTGATACTCCTTCGGATCGGCGACGCGAACTCCGTAGACCACGATATAGGCGTTCTTGGATTTGCCGAGAGCGATCTTCACGAAGTTCAACTCGTAGCGTTTCTTGGCGGGCTCCTCGAAGGCGGCGACCAGGTAGTTGAACGGCGTTCCCGTCGAGTCTGCCATGGTTTTCGCCAGCAGCACTTGTCCGGAATGCGATTTGTAATTGGCCATGACGCCTTCCGCCAAGCGGTCCAATTCCGGCCGCGTCTTTGCGTCGGGGCGGTCGATCAGCGTCACAAGCGTAGACCACGTATTGACGGTCTCACTTCCTGTTACGAACTCCCAGGTGGCGTTGCTCTTGTGGTTATGCGAACCCAGCCGGTAGGTCTTTGCCAGCAGCGTCACGGTGGGGCCTCCGCCCTGCGCGCGCACATTCATCAGCAGCGGTCCGGCAAACAGGAGCGTAGCCGCAAGCATCGTTAATAAGATCGATTTCATGATGTAGTCCTTGATCGTTTCGGGCTCGGTCCGACTTACTCTAGTTGACCCGCGGACGCCGGTGCCAGCGATCGCGGCGGAGAGCATGATCGGCATAGATTCGGCGCGTCCGGCTCCGGCGCGTGAACAGTGAAAGCACTGACAGGGATGCGAACAGCACCCAAAGCGTAAGTGACAGCGTGGACATCGGTGTTTGGCCTCATGAAGAAGGGCGCAAATCGGAGAAAGTTCAGCTCACTCCATCGCACTATTGTTTCTTTAGCGTATAGACGTAGTTGTTCAGCGCGAACGTCGTCGTAGTGGAGTCGATGTAGTGCCAGTCGATTTCCACTTCGCAACCGGTTTCGACCGTCTTCCAAGACTTGCCGTGGAAGCCGACCTTTTCCGCCATCTTCACCGGATCCACCGTCTCGTCGGCGCGCTGCATTTCTCCGAACGCCCCCTGATAGAGCATGTCGGCGGGGTAGTCCTGGACAACGTACTTGGGTCCCTTGCAGCCGACCTGACGTGGTCCCACAATGGCGTCCGGCCTAAAGATGACCGTCTTGCCGACGAGCATCTTCCTCTCCGGCTCGTAAGGCTTGTGGCCGGCCTTGTTGCCCGGTTCTGCCCAGGGCGCGGCGGTTGCCGTCGTGATCTTCCAGGTGCCGAGGTAAAACGGGTCGGCGCAGACTGCAGGGACCGCGCACGCCATGGTGAGGAGGACGCGCCGCGTCGCAAGGCTGAACATTGTTGAACTCCCTGGCCGGATCGTAGGCGCCGCGTTCCGCAGGCAGCCGGCCGCTCTAATCTGACCGGCGCAAGAGGGCGAGGAGATCAATCATGGATTCCGAGTAAAGATTCCGCGGACGGCGGTTAATCTAGCTCCTATGGCGACCTCTGAGCTTTCGTCTGAATCCTCCGTACGCGGTCCGCGGGAGGCCGGTGGCGTGTGGGGCCGCCGTCTGTTTCTGACTGGTGCATGGGTGATGATTCTTTGCGGAGTTGTGCATATCGGCGGGCACGTCGGGCTTTCGAGTGGCCTGCCGGAGAACGAAACCGAGCGGCAATTGCTCGGTCTGATGCGGAGCTATACGATCGAGAACGTCGGGCGCACGATGCAGGAATTGCTGAATGGCTTCAGCCTGGCATTCGTCTTTCTGCCGGTGACGCTCGGCGTTCTGTGTCTGGCGATCGCAAAGGCGAGAGATGCCCGGCTGATGCGTCAGGCGGCGCTCGTCGCGGGACTGGGAATGGCTGCCCAGAGCGCGGTGGGATTGACGCACTGGTTCTGGGTGCCGGACAGCTTCCTCATTCCCGCGACTCTGACGTTCGCGGCGGCGTGGTTTCTACTGCCGCGCGAACGCGGTTAGGCGCAACCCGGCCGTCTTGCCCATGAGCCTGCACATCGCCTTGACAAAATGTCACATTAGATATAGTCTAACTAGTTCATGGACGCCGACGCGATCAAGCGGACGTTAGAAAGCGGCGGCCTGCGGTGCACTCCGCAGCGCTTCGCCGTGATGGCGTTCCTGATGGAACACAACCGGCATCCCACGGCAGCGGAAATCTTCGAAGGCGTGAATCGGGTGGATCCGCGCTGTTCGAGAGCCACGGCGTATAACAATCTGCGGGACCTGGTGCAGGCGGGTCTGGTGCGTGAGGTGGCTGTCGAAGGCCGCGCCGCACGATTCGATGCAACAGGCCTGCGGCATCACCACTTCATCTGCGACCGCTGCGGCAATGTCGAGGACCTTGAGTGGTACGACGTTCCCCGGCCCGACTCGGGCTCCCTGGGGAAGCGAATTCTTCGGGAATGCGAACTCATTTTCCGGGGGCTTTGCACGAAGTGCGCTCCGTCGCAAGCTTCCGCTTCACCGTCATAAACGTACTAGATTACTTTCTTGACCAAATTCGATGGAGGACCAAAAGTTGTCAACCGAAACAAAGTGCCCATTCACGGGCGGCGCCCGCCCTCACGTAACTGCGGGGGCTGCCCCAACCAACGCAGACTGGTGGCCCAATCAACTGAACCTGAAGGTCTTGCACCAGCGCTCCCCGCTCTCCGATCCCATGGGCGAGTCGTTCAACTACGCCGAGGAGTTCAAGACTCTCGACCTCAATGCTGTCATTAAGGACCTGCATGCCCTGATGACGGATTCGCAGGACTGGTGGCCCGCGGACTACGGCCACTACGGGCCGCTCTTCATCCGGATGGCCTGGCATAGCGCCGGCACCTACCGGATCGCCGATGGTCGTGGCGGAGGCGGTTCCGGAGCACAGCGCTTCGCGCCCCTCAACAGCTGGCCGGACAACGTGAGCCTCGACAAGGCTCGCCGTTTGCTGTGGCCCATCAAGCAGAAGTACGGCCGGAAGATCTCCTGGGCCGACCTCATGATTCTCACCGGCAACGTGGCGCTGGACTCCATGGGATTTAAGACTTTTGGTTTCGGTGGTGGCCGCGAAGACGTCTGGGAGCCGGACGAAGACACCTACTGGGGGTCTGAGAAGAAGTGGCTGGGCGACGAGCGCTACCGCGGCGACCGCCAACTCGACAATCCGCTCGGCGCCGTCCAGATGGGCCTCATCTACGTGAATCCGGAAGGGCCTAACGGCAAACCGGATCCGCTGGCCGCGGCCGTCGACATCCGCGAGACCTTCGCCCGCATGGCGATGAACGACGAGGAGACGGTTGCTCTCATCGCGGGCGGACACACGTTCGGAAAAACCCATGGCGCCGCCGATCCGGGCAAGCATGTCGGTTCCGACCCGGAAGGCGCAGCCATCGAAGAGCAGGGCTTCGGTTGGAAGAACTCCTTCGGCAGCGGCGGGGGCGGCGACGCGATCACCAGCGGGTTGGAAGGCGCATGGACCACCACCCCTGTGAAGTGGAGCAATAATTACTTCGAGAATCTATTCGGCTTTGAGTGGGAACTGACCAAGAGTCCCGCCGGCGCGCACCAGTGGACGCCCAAAAATGGAGCTGGCGCGGGTACCGTGCCGGATGCCCACGATCCCTCGAAGCGGCACGCCCCGTTCATGCTGACGACCGACATCGCCTTGCGTGTGGACCCGAGCTACGCGAAAATTTCGAAGCACTTCCACGAGCACCCGCAGGAATTCGCGGACGCGTTCGCCCGAGCCTGGTACAAGCTGACGCACCGCGACATGGGGCCCAT
>JBDTTK010000282.1:0-5881 GCA_039930685.1 Bryobacteraceae bacterium
GACCGCTCCGCTTTTTCCGATAACTCCTCCGGGAAGGCGGCTAGCAGGCGCGGTCCGCCGTCGAGCAGCAGAATCCTCGCTTCGGTCGGGTCGATGTCGCGGAAGTCGTGCCGGAGCGTATCGTTCGCGATTTCTGCGAGCGCGCCGGCGAGTTCGACTCCGGTGGGTCCTCCGCCGACAACCACGAAAGTCAACCACGCCCGGCGCTTGCCGGGATCCGGCTCGCGCTCGGCCGCTTCGAACGCGTAGAGGATCTTGCGACGCATTGCGGTTGCGTCCTCGATTGACTTCAGGCCCGGTGCGGTGGCTTGCCAGTCGTCGTGGCCAAAGTAGAAGTTGCGCGCCCCGGTCGCCACGACCAGCACGTTGTAGGAGACCGAACCGCCATCGCGGAAAAGCACGCGCTTGTTCTCGGCGTCGAGATCCACCGCGTCCGCGAGCAACACCTGCGTGTTCTTCTGGTTGCGCACCACGCCCCGAAGCGGCGCGGCAATATCGCCCGGAGAAAGGCTGCCGGTCGCGACCTGATAGAGCAGCGGTTGGAACAGGTGGAAGTTGCGGCGATCGATCAGCGTGACCTGCGCGTCGGCGCGGCGCAACGCGACTGCGGCAGTCAAGCCCCCGAATCCGCCCCCGAGAATGACGATCTGTTTCATACGGTGCTCGCAATCGCGCCTGATGCCAGCCAGAGAAGAATTCCGCTGCGGAGCGTCCACGCCGCTGTCCGGATCCAATTGCCGGAGACCAGTAGTTGCTGCGCGGACAAGTCGAAGCCCGACACCAGCTTATCGTGCTGCGGAATCTGGATCAGGACCGTCGAAAGCCAGATGATCCCGGTCAGCGCGGCCAGCAGCCACAGCACCGCCGGGCGTGCGCCGAACGGTGGAAAGAACAGCAATGCCCCGGACGCGACCAACTCGACGAGCATTGGCACGACGACGACGTAGGTCGTCAGCCGCGTGTGCGCCGTTTCGTAGGTCGCGAACTCGGCCGCGCCGACGTTCGCGTACAGCGGGTAATGGACAACCTGTACGAACCAGACCAATCCGGTCAAGAAAAGCGTCGCCGCAAGATTCGTAAGAAGCCACATTTCAATACCTTGGATGACGCCGAGCGCCTTCTGGATACGGAGACTTGGCATTTCCGTAGGAACCTTTTGCCGAAATCACCGTACTCCTTGCAGGAGACCCGCGCGCCTATGAACCCTTCCACAACTTCCACTGCCTACAATCCTTGCGATGAAAAGCGTTCCTGGCGCGACCAGTTTGCGTGTCCCACGGGGTGGATGGGCAAGGTAGCCGGCTTCCTGATGTCGTTCCGGAGCGCCGAGCGGAGCCAGTGGGTGATGTCGCAACTCGACCTCGAGCCGAAACATCGGGTACTTGAGATCGGATTCGGATCGGGCACGGACATCAAACGCGCGCTGGAGGAAGCCTCCTTCGTGGCGGGTGTGGACCACTCGTCGACCATGCTCGAGCAGGCGTCCTCGCGAAATCGTGACGCGATTGTCGCGAAGAAGGCCGATCTAAAGCTGGGCTCGGCCGATGCGCTTCCCTTCGGCGATGCGGAGTTCGACCGTGTCTTCGCCATCAACGTGGCGCAGTTCTGGCCGGACCGCGTACGCGTAATGCACGAAGTCCGCCGGGTGACCAAGCCGGGTGGAATGGTCTGCGTTGCTGTGCAGCCGCGTTCCAAGGGCGCAACCGATCAGGCCGCGGGTCAAATGGGCACGACCCTCGCGTCGGCGTTCCGCGACGCAGGGTTTGAAGACATTCGTGTGCAGACGAAGTCGATGAAGCCGGTCGCCACGGTGTGCGTGTCCGCGCGCCGCGGCTAGCGTCCCAAGCCAAAGATATGGGGGCGCCAACTCACCCTCGCCCTCTGATTGCCCCGCGATACTGGACGTCAATCGCATCGGAGAGTTTGCGATGGATCGACGCGGGTGGCGCGGCGCGCGGGGAGCCAGCATGCGGCGAGGGCGACGACCGCGAGAATAGCCACGACGGCGGCGAGTGTAAGCGGGTCGGTGGGTTCGATGCCGTAGAGCAGGCTGGCGAGGAATCGCGAAAGCGCGAGAGCGCCGAGGAGACCGAGACCAAGTCCGGCGAGGATAAGGCGGACGCCTTGGCCGAGGACGAGAGCAAGTACGTCGGCGGCGCGCGCGCCGAGCGCCATTCGGATTCCGAATTCGCGAGTACGCTGCGAGGCGGCGTAGGCGATCACGCCGTAGAGGCCGACGGTCGCGAGCAGCAGCGCAAGCGCTGCGAACGCGCCGAAGACCGCGAGGTTGAGGCGGCGGGGCGCGACCGACTCGGCGATCCGCGTCGACATGGATTGGGTCCGATCGATCAGCAAACCCGGCTCCGCGCGGCGCAGGTCTGCGGTAATCGCGGACAATAGGCGGTCCGCGTCGCCATCGGCGCGGACCGCCAGTTCCATGGTGAGGCGGGGCCGCTGCGCGAGTGGCTCGTAGGTGGCGAATCCAAGTTCGGCGTCGAGCCCGGTATTTCGGACATCCTTGACGACGCCGACGATGGTCATCCAGGAACCGCCGGGCGGCCCGATGCGGATGCGGCGTCCGATGGGGTCCGTCTTCGGGAAGAAATGGCGCACCAGGCTCTCGGTGACGATAATCACCTCCTGCTTGCCGCCGTCGCGTTCCTCGAATTCGCGGCCCCGGACCAGCGGGATTCCCATGGTCCGGAAATAGTTGGGTAGAGCGCGGCGGAAGCTGGCGGCGGGCGATTCGCCGGGAGGATTGACGACTCCTTCGACGGTGACGTCTCCCACCGCGTCGCCACCCGAAATCGGCAACGAACTGACAGCGCTAACGGCCCGGACGCCGGGAAGCGCGCCAAGGCGTTCCGGAAGCTGCTGATAGAAGCGGACCGCGGAGTTTCCTTGGCCGTAGGCGTTCGGAAGGCGGAGGCGCATGGTGACGAGATGATCGGCCTGAAAGCCGGGGTTAACATCGAGGACGCGGAGAAAGCTCCGGAGCAGGAGTCCGGCACCGACCAGCAGGACGAGAGAAAGCGCCACTTCGGCGACAACGAGGACCTGACGGGCGGTAGTGCGGGAACGTCCGGCGGCGCCGCGCGATCCGCCCTGTTTGAGAGCGATGCCGAGGTCAACGCGCGCGCCTCGAATGGCAGGCAGCGATCCGAACAGGATCGTCGTGAGGATGGTCGCTGCGGCGGCAAACAAAAGTATGGTGGGATCGAGTCGTACGGCGGCGAGCCGGGGGTCTTTGCTCAGTAAGGCGAGCGCACGCGTCAACCAGTACGCGACGGCGATTCCCAATACACCGCCGGTGAAAGCAAGGAGCGCGGTCTCGGTGAGGAGTTGCGCGGCGAGACGTCCGCGTCCGGCCCCGAGCGCGGTGCGGACCGCCATTTCCTGCGTGCGCGCGTTGGCGCGGGCGAGGGCGAGGCCTGCCAGGTTGGCGCAGGCAATCAGGAGGACGACACCCGCCGCTGCCAGAAGCACAAGGAGCGCGGGTTTCAGATCGCGGCTGAGCTGATCGCGCAGCGAGAACCCGACGGCGACCAAGCCGCGATTGGTTTCCGGATGCTCCTTGCGGATTTGCCCGGAGATGCCTTCGACTTCGCGGACGGCGCTTTCGAGCGTCGCGCCCTCGCGGAGGCGTCCGACGACATCGAGGACGTAGACGATACGGCGCTGCAGGAACACCTGGGAGGTAAGCGGTCCAAGGGGCGCCCAGAATTCGGCGCGAGACGGATACTCGAAGCCGGCAGGCATGACGCCGACGACGGTGGCGGGTCCGTCGTCAAATGTCAGAGTCAGCCCGAGAATAGCGGGGTCGGAGGCGAACTGGCTGCGCCAGAACCGGTCGCTGAGCACGATGACGGGCGGACCGCCAGGCTTGTCCTCGGCCACGGTGAAGGCGCGTCCGAGCGCCGGCTGCACGCCGAAGACCTGGAAGAATTCGACGCCTGCCAGCGCGCCCCGGACCCGCGCCGGCTCGCCGGTTCCGCGCAAGACGCGTTCGTCCCGCATGACCGGGGCAAGAGATTCAAAGGAGTGGGCGCGCGCCTGCCAGTCGCGGAAGTTCGGATAGGCGGCGCCGAAGGGGCGGTCAGGCGTTTTGGCCTCGGCTTCGCTGACCAACACCAGACGATCCGGCGCCGGGTAGGGGAGGGTCCGCCAGAGGATTGCGTTCGCGATCGAGAACATCGCTGTGTTGACGCCGATGCCGAGCGCGAGCGTCACGAGCGCGACGAGCGTGAATCCAGGACTTCCGCGAAGGGTGCGGAAGGCGTAGCTGAGGTCCTTGAGGAATACGGTCATGGCGTTGTCTCCGGGGCGGCGAAGGGGTCTGGGAGTTTCGAAGCGGTGGCGGATGGCGCTGGCGACGAGGTCGGCGGCGATGGTGATGGCGGCGGCCGGCGAACGGCGGTCCCGCCAGCGGTCCTCGAAGGTGCCAAGGAGGTCCGCGCCGAATTGGTGGCGGAAGTTCGCGGGATCCAGCCGGAGCAGCAGTTTGACCAACGTTCGCATCGTCAGGCCTCGGATTCCGGCAGCAAACGGCGGGAGCGGGCAAGCCGCAGCAGGTTGTCGAGCCGGAGGGCCTCGGCGCGCAGGACGCGGTGGCCGAGGCGCGTTAGCCGGTAGCAGCGGCGCCGGTCCTCGCCGGGAGCGTCTTCAAGGAGTCCGTCGGCGTGGAGTCGGGCGAGGAGGCGGTACAGGGACCCGATTTCGAGACGGACTTCGCCGCCCGACTCCAGTTCGACTTCCTTCATGATTCCGTAGCCGTGGCGCGGCCCGGCCGCGAGCGACAGCAGGATGTGCACGTCGGCGGGCCGGAGCGGGAGAAAGGATCGCGGATCGGTCATATCAGTAGAGCGATTATAATCACTTTACTGATAGACGAGCGCAGGGGGTACGAGGTTGGGAGGATTTATTTCGCCGCACGGGCCAGCCGTTCGCCGGCCGATCGATATTGTCCCGATCTATACTGAAGGGACACATGTTCTTCCGCCGCGAAAAAGTACAGACGCTGACGTTTCAGGACCGCGTCGATTCTCTGAAGAAGCTCGGATTTGCAACCGCCAGCGAGGGCGCGGGGCGCGTCCGCGTGTCGAACCAGCACGGTTATGCGACGGTGATCGCGGATGGCGGTCCGATGCCCAAAATCGAGAAGAGCGGCATCCTGGTTGGCAAAGAGATCGGCATTCTCGTAAACGGCGGCTACCAGATGTTTTTCCGGACTCCATCGGGCGTGAAGCTTCCGGCGCAAGCCGAGCAACTCAAAGCGCTGCACGCGTTCGACGAGGATCTGCGCGAGGGTCTTGGCCTGACGAGCCTCTACAACGAGGGTCTCGGCACGACGAGCGAAATGCACATGTACGACCGCGTGGAAGATCGCGATCACGGCGTTCCGGTAAAACCTTGGGAGAAAAAGGCGTCCGCGAACTAGTCTTCGCAGCGCTTACTTGCGCAGTCCAAGAGCCCGCGGGTAGATGAGAGTCGCAAAGATCCCGTCCGCCTGCGGCGGTATCGGATAGTACTTCATCAAGTCTTTGGCTTCCGCGGAATGTCCCGTTTCGGCGAGGCACCACGCGTAGAGAGTGCGGGCGAGGCCATCCTGCGACGGATCGCTGAGTTCGTACGCTTTCCTCCACAGCGGCAACGCGTCCTCGAAACGGCGCAACGCAAGAAACGCATACGGCGGCGGCAGTTTGGCGGCTTCGCCATTCCAAAGGATCAATTGCGCGGCAAATTCCGGCCGGTTCGCGAGCCGGAGCTTTGCGGCATCGGGTCGGCCCGTCATCCATTCCCACTGCGCGAGCAGAATCGTTTTGACGCTGTCGGCGGGCAATCCTTTGCTCTGGCCGGCGCGGTACTCGATGTAGCGCTTGTC
>JBDTTK010000283.1:0-5856 GCA_039930685.1 Bryobacteraceae bacterium
TCGAAGAATCGGAAGATCGCAAGTGGATCGGCAAGCGCGTCGTGGGCGAAATCAACCTCGCGTGCGGCGCCTGCGAATGGTGCGCTCGCGGACTAGGCCGCCATTGCCCGAACCGCACCGTCCTCGGTATCGTCCGGCATCCCGGAGCCTTCGCCGAATACCTGACTCTCCCCGAGCGCAACTTGCACGCCCTACCGGATTCGATCTCGACGGAGCAAGCCGTCTTCGCCGAGCCGCTTGCCGCAGCCTGCGAAATCCTCGACCAAGTCAAGATCACGGTCGGTGAGCCGGTCGCGGTGCTTGGCGACGGAAAACTCGGCCTGCTGATCGCGCAGGTTCTCCACGCCCATGGAGCGCAAGTGATGCACTTCGGGCGTCATCGGGAAAAGCTCAAGATCAGCGCAAGCTGCGGAATTCATACCGAAAGGGCGGGGAAGCGCCTCCCCAAGCACGCGTTTCCGATCGTCGTTGACGCGACCGGATCGAGCAGCGGTCTAGCTCAGGCGGTCGGCATGACGCTCCCGCGCGGGATGGTCATCATGAAATCGACTGTCCACGACCGCGTCGCGCTGGACGCGGCGCCGGTCATCGTGAACGAGATCTCGCTGATCGGCTCTCGCTGCGGCCGGTTCGAACCTGCCTTGCGCCTGCTGAGAGCCTGCAAAGTGCAAGTCCAACCGCTGATCGCGGACCGCTTTCCCCTGAGGGACGCCACTGCCGCATTCAAGCGGGCGGCAGAGCGCGGCGTCATCAAGGTGTTGTTCGCGGGTTTCTAGCGCGGTGGCGTGCCCAGCCATCGCGCTAAACTGAAGTATCGGTGGGATACGGTCCCTTTAGAGGCGCTTGCCAAACGGATGGATCGTTTGCGCGTCTAAAATGCGGTCGGTACTGGGTCGAAACCGGAATCCGTTTGCCGTCGGAAGTCATCTCTTCTCGTACAAATTCATCCTGAGGTTAGTGTGATTCGAAATCTTCTCGGAGCGTTGCTCCTCTGCCTGCCCCTGTTAAACACGCAAGTGTTGCACGCCCAGTCCGTTCGAGGCACCATCGGCGGGACTGTTCTCGATGCGTCTCAGAAGCCGCTTGCGGACGCCTCCATAACCCTTGTTCGCGAAGAAACCAACACCACCCGAACCACGCGGACCAATCTGAACGGCAACTTCACGGTCCCGCTACTGGCGCCCGGCATCTATCGCGTCGAAGTCGAGCGGGACGGCTTCCGCAAGCATTCGCAGACGCTGACTCTCGCGCTGAACCAGGACGTGCACATCGAGATCGGGCTCCTTGCCGGTAATTTTCTTGAAACCGTGACCGTTATGGAAACGGCGCCTCTCCTACGGACCGAATCCGCCACGCTGAGCACCGTGATTTCGAACCGCAGCGTGACCAACCTGCCGCTCGACGGGCGCAATTTCAACGAACTGACGCTGCTCGTCCCCGGTGCGGCTCCAGCCACGCAAGGCTCCGCCGGATCCGACCGTGGCGACTTCGCGTTCAGCATCAACGGCGCTCGCGAAGACGCCAACAACTTCCTGCTCGACGGCGTCTACAACGGCGATCCGAAACTGAACGGCTCCGCTGTAACGCCCCCAGTGGACGGAGTCCGCGAATACGAGGTCATCACGAACTTGGCCGACGCCTCGTTCGGACGCAGCGGCGGCGGCCAGATCAACGTCGCACTCAAATCGGGCACCAACCAGGTTCACGGAACCGCTTACGAGTTCTTGCGCAACTCGGTTCTCGACGGAACCAACTATTTCGCCCCATCGGACCAGGCTTCGCCCAAGAACATCCGTAACCAGTTCGGCGGCTCGCTCGGCGGCCCGATAGCGAAGGACCGCACGTTCCTGTTCGTCGACTACGAAGGCCGGCGCGTCCGCGAAGGCATCACACGAACCACCAACGTGCCCACCGCGCAGGAGCGGGTCGGCGACTTCTCGCGCAGTTCGCTGTACCCCATCGACGTCTTCACCGGCATGCCGTTCCCGGGCCTCAAGATTCCTCAGAACCGCATCAGCCCTACCGCGCTCGCGATCGCGGCGCTCTATCCGCTTCCGAACCGCACCGTACCCGGCCAGAACTACGTCTCGTCGCCCACCCAGATCGATCGCGACGACCGCTTTGACATCCGTTTGGATCACAAGCTCTCGAACGCTTCGGACCTCGCGCTCCACTACAGCTTCGGCGACCGCGACCTCGTTGAGCCCTTCGGAGCCGCCAGTTCGGCCGCCGCCGTCCCCGGCTACGGAAACAACATCCCGCGACGCGCCCAGAACCTGATGTTGAGCGAGACCCACGCGTTCGCGCCGACGCTCCTCAACGAAATCCGCCTCGGCTTCAATCGCGTCAGCCTCCACGTCAATCAGCAGAATCAGAACAACAACATCAACAAGGCGGTCGGCTTGCCGACCATCTCCACCAACCCCCGCGACGTCGGACTGACGCAGATCGGACTCGCCGGGTTCTCGACGCTCGGCGATGAGATCAACAACCCGCAGCGCTCCACCTCGAATGTCTATCAATTGACCGACGCCGCGACCTGGACTCGCGGCCGCCATCTGGTGAAGTTCGGCTTCGACATCCGGCGTCTCCAGCAGAATTCCTACGCTGACGTTCTGTCGCGCGGCCTGATCCAGTTCGTCGGATTCACCGGCAATGCTCTCGCCGAGATGCTCCAGGACGTCGTCAGCTACTCGACCGTCGCCCGCCTCGACAACCCGCAGCATTTGCGGACGCAGAGCTACAATTTCTTCGCGCAGGACACCTATCGGATGCGCCCGAATCTCACGTTGACCTACGGCCTCCGCTACGAATACAACACGCCGGCCGTAGACCCCAACGACCGCGCGACCATCTTCGACCCCGTCACCAAGTCGATCCAGCCGGTTGGAACCAACGGCGTCCCCCGCGCAGGATACAACTCCGACCGCAACAATTTCGCGCCCCGCGTCGGACTTGCCTGGACCCTCGGCGAAGCCCGCAACACCGTGTTGCGCGCCGGATACGGCGTCTACTTCGATCAGTCGCCGCTCGCCCCCAGCCAGGGTCTCTACTTCAGCCCACCGTACTTCCGTTCGCAGTTCTTCTACAACTCGCAGTTTTCGCCTGTGATTCTCGAGGACCCGTTCCCCGCGAACTACCCGCTCTTCATTCCGAACTCCGCCTTCACGTTCCAGCGCGACCTGCGGACGCCCTACGTCCAGCAATGGAACGTCAATCTGCAACGTCAAATCGCAAAATCCGGAGTCGCGGAGATTGCCTATGTCGGAACCAAGGGCACCAAACTGATCTCGAACCGCGATATCAACCAGGCGCGCCCTGGAGTCGCCCAGCCCAATCTGCGCCCCTTGCCGCAGTTCGCCGACATCGATGCCTACGAGTCGCGCAGCAATTCGAACTACAACGCGCTGCAGGTGAAGTTCTCGCAGCGCCTGCACGCCGGACTCACGGCGCTCGCGAGCTACACCTGGGCGAAGTCGATCGACGACGCGTCCGGCTTCTTCTCGACAACCGGCGACCCCGCCTTCCCGCAGGACAGCAACAACACGCGCGGCGACCGCGGCCTGTCGAACTTCGACATCCGCCACCGCTTCACCGTGAGCTACTCGTACGATTTGCCATTCGCAGCCAAGAACCGCTGGCTGGGCGGCTGGCAGACCAACGGAGCCTGGGCCTTCCAGACAGGCCGCCCGTTCACCGTCACCCTCGCTCCTGGAACAGACAACAGCAACACCGGTGTGCCGAGCATCGGATTCGCCGTCGTCGACCGCCCCAATGTCACGGGTAGCACCAGCGTCTCGAACCAGGGTCCGGACCGTTGGTTCAACACCGGCGCGTTCTCGACGCCGACGTACGGTACATTCGGCAGCGCCGGCCGCAACATCCTCGAAGGACCCGGCTACGCCTCGGTCAACGTCTCGCTGATCAAGAACACTAAGATCAGCGAAAACGTCAACTTCCAGTTCCGCGTCGAAGTCTTCAACCTGTTCGACCGCGCGAACCTCGACCTGCCCGGCAACTACTTCGGGCTCCCCAACTTCGGCCGCGTCTCCTCAGCGGGCGATCCGCGCCGACTGCAGTTGGGCGCCAAGTTCATCTTCTGACGCGCTCCAGCGTCTGTCGCGTTGAGGCGCGATCGTTTAAATCGCGCTCGGGCTCAGTAGCACGGACCTCCAGGTTCGTGACCTCGGCATTCTTTACTCGGCCACCAGCCGATACAACTCGAGCGCCTGCCGCCGCACCGGACTCATCAGCGGCAAACTCGACAACTGGATCAGCCTGACGATGATCCCCAAGCTCTTATCAATCAACGCCCGAGTTCGCTCCTGATCCGCCGACCGGTCGTGGATCCAGTAGAGGATCACGCCCATCTGGTACATCCAAAGCAGGCGCGGAAGGGCCGAGTCCATATCCGCGGCCACCCGCGTCTTGCTGCCGGAAACAGCCAGAGCAAAGCACGCGATATCCTGATCGCGGATCGCCTTCGTCGCCTCGCTGAAGGGCGACAGCGGATGCTCCGGATCCACATGCGCCGCCAGCGCCTTCAGCAATCGGCGGCTCGCCGCGAAATACGCGAGCTTCACATCGAGGATCGCCGCCAACCGCTTCCGCAAGTCCGAACTCGACGCCAACGCCTCTTCGAGCAGCGGCGCCATTTCGAGCGCCGACTTCTCATAGAACGCCAACACGAACGCGTCCTTGGACGCGAAGTAGTAGTACGCCGCCCCCGTCGCGACTCCGGCCTTCGCCGCGATGTCGCGCATCGTGGTCGTCTCGAATCCCCCGTCGAGGAACAAGGCGAGCGCGGCAGAGAAAATCTTCTGCCGCGTCTCTTCGCTCTTCGCCGTCGACTTCACGTCCGTCCGGTTTCGCATGTTGGAACCAGAATACCCGCCAGGTCGCGCTGCAATTGGTACTCGCTGCGCCGCGCCAGCATCTTTGAGACGTCCGCCCGGTTCCGCGACAGCACCGTGAAAGCCTGCCGCGCCAGCGGCAGCAGCATCGGACTCGACAGCCGGATCGCCCAGTCGCGGTATTCCCGCAGCGCCCACAGGCAGATGATCCAAGCCCGGTTGCCGAGCCAGACCTCGCCCGTATCGCCGACTACCGCGAGTTCACCGGGCGGCAACTGAGGGAACCGTCGCAGGACCTCTTCCGAACCCGCGGCTACCAAACGCAGATCGAGAAACGCGGGCTGCCGCTCCATCCAGTCCCGCACCATGCAGCAGAGGCCACACGCCGGATCGTAAACCACCCATAACGTCTTGAGAATCGGTCTCATTTAGTACCCCGGAATCGGCGGAGGAATTCGAGCGTCGGCAAGCAGCGGCGGCTGCACTTCCGCCCGCCCCCGTCGACGCATACGGTTAAAGATGTACAGATTCAGGAAGTGCATCATCCCCAAAACGACCAACACGAAGCCGAACTTGTCGCTGACCAGTTCGATCGCCTCCCGCAGGGTCGCCACCTGCACATACGTGTGCAGCGCCAGGGTTACAAATCCGATATTGACCAGGTAGAAACCCACCACCAGCAGCCGGTTGACGGAATCCGCCATCCCCTCGTCACCCTGAAAGGCTTCGATCAGGAATCGCCTGCCGTTACGTTCCAGTGTCCGCGCCACCCAAATCGTAACTCCAAGGCTCAGAGCCACATACACGGCGTAGCAAAGCTCGATGAGCATATGCCCTCTTTTCTGAACAGGCTCAAACTGAACATGTTCAAGAACAGAATACGCCTGCGTCCAGTGCGAGTCAAGAAGAATCTGAACGTGTTCAGTTACGGGACGGCGGCCGAAAACAAAAAAGGCGGACGCCCAAAGGCTCCGCCCTCTTGTTCATCGTGAATGATCCGGCC
>JBDTTK010000284.1:0-5854 GCA_039930685.1 Bryobacteraceae bacterium
CTGGACGGCCCGGGAACTACTCGGCGCGTCCGCCACGCAGCAGAAATTCTTACGCGGCGCGGCGGTGGTGGGCGTTGTGATGGCAGTCGCAGCTATGTTCCAACAAGCCCTCGGAGACAGCGTGACTGCTGCCGGACTGCTCCCCGGTTATTTCGGGACGTTCGTCTATCGGAACCAATTCGCGGCGTTTCTCGAAGCGCTGTTGCCGGTGGCGATTGTCGCCGCGATTGACGATCGGCGGCGCGCCGTTCCGTGGATCGGAGCAGCGGCCGCCATGTTCGCAGGCATCGTCGCGGCAGGTTCGCGGACCGGAGTCGTAATCTCGCTGGCATTGCTGGTGGCGGTGCCGGCGGCGGCATCGCTGCGAGGGTCCATTCCGAGGGTCGCGCTGGTGCGTTTATCCGCGGCCGTGCTGCTGTGCGCCGCCGTGTTGACTGCGGTCGCCGGATGGGAGACGGTCTGGGCGCGTTTTCAGGAGCCGCAGCCGTACTCGTTGCGCGCTGAGCTTGTTCAATCAACCGCCGCCATGATTGCCGAGCGTCCGCTGACCGGATTCGGTTTGGGTGCGTGGCCGGTGGCCTATCCGGCGTTCGCGCGGTTCGACGATGGCAGTTTCGTTAATCAAGCTCACAACGACTGGATGCAGTGGGCGGCCGAAGGCGGACTGCCGATGTTCCTGCTGATGCTGTGGATCGTCGTTCGCGCGGTTCCCGCCGCGACGCGGTCGTTGTGGGGACTTGGCATCCTCGCCGTGTTCGTCCATGCGCTGGTTGATTACCCGTTCGGACAACGGCCTGCCCTCGCGGCATTTTTCTTTGTGCTGCTAGGAATCATCAGTGCGGAGAGATCCGGCCGGGCGGATACGGCGAAGTAAGGCCCACTCACGCGCGCGGGTCGAGGCGCCAGTCGAACTCGTACAGAAGCTCGTCGATGGAGCCTTCGGCGGCGAGCTTTCCTTTTTCGAAGAAGACGGCGCGCGTGGCTAGCGCTTGCGCGAATGGAATGTCGTGCGTGACCAGGATTTTGGCTTGTGGAAGATCCTTGAGCAGGCGCAGAAGATCGCGCTGTCCGGGCGGATCGAGGTAGGTCGTCGGCTCGTCGAGGACGAGGATTTCGGGGTCCATCGCGAGGACGCCGGCAAGCGCTACGCGGCGCTTTTCGCCCGCGCTCAGGTGGTACGGGGCTTTCGCGGAAGCCCATGCCATGCCGACCTGGTCGAGCGCCTGGAGGGCCCGGCTGGTGGCCTGATCGGGCGCGAGGCCTTGATTGGCAGGCCCGAAGGCGACGTCTTCGAGGACGCTGGGCATGAAGAGTTGTTCGTCGGAATCCTGGAAGACCATGCCAATCTTGGCGCGGATGGCGGGAAGGTTTTCCTTGCTGACAGGCAGTCCGCAGACTTTGACGAAACCGTCGCCCGAAAGCAGTCCGTTAAGGTGCAGGACGAAAGTGGTCTTGCCGGAGCCGTTGGCGCCGAGCAGGGCGACGCATTCACTTTCGCGCAGATCGAAATCGACGCCGTCGAGGGCTTGCGTGCCGTCGTCGTAGCGGTATTTGAGTCCGCGCACTTCGATCAGGGTCTTTCGTGCGCGGGCTGGGTTTATGGGCGAGCCGCTCATAAGACGAAGCGGACCAGAACCGCGGCGGCCAGTGCGCTCAAGAAGAATCCGCCGTCGGCGAGCGAGAGGCGGGCCGGCGCGAGCAATGGGAAATGGCCCGCGAAACCGCGCGCGAGCATCGCGCGATGGACGCCTTCAGCGCGTCCATAGGAGCGGGCGAATAAGACGGCGAGCGCTCCGGCGGCGGCTTGGAAGCGGTTCTGATTGGCGGCGCGGAATCCGCCGTGGCCGCCGCCGCGGCAACGGCTGGCCAAGCGCATGTGCTGCGCCTGCTCCGAGATAACGAACAGATAGCGGTAGAGAAATTGAACGACCAGGTTGATAAGGCGCGGAACGCCGAGCGACTCAAGGCCAGCGAAGAGTTTGGGAAGCGGTGTCGTCGAAATCAGGATGAGCGCGGCGAGGGCGGAGAGGTAGCTTTTCTCGACCAAGGCGATCGCCCGCTGCGGATCGCCGGATAACCAACTGACGACGGCGAACGTTCCGCTGAAGGGAAGCACGGTTCCGGCGCGGAGCAGGATGCTTGTCACGGGGAGACGCGCGGCGACGGTCGCGGCAAGCAGCAGCGCGAAGTAGGCGGCAAGGGCGACATGCGCTCCGATGCGTATGGTTCCGATCGCGATGAGGACGACGGCGAGCGAGGCGAGTTTGGCGCGGGCATCACGGCGGTGGAGCCAGGAGCGTCCGCGGCTCCATTGCTCGACGAGGACATGGTGCATGGGCTATGCGCCGGGCGCGGTGCGCCGGCGCAGGAGGCGTTCCAGCCCAATGCACGAGACATAGACGAGGATAAGACCGCACAACCCCGCGGCGGCCTTCCGGAGCCATTCGGAGTTTAGACCCCTGACTTGGTACTCGGCGAGCGGCGCGGCGAGCAGCGCTTGCGTCTGAGAGGCAATGCCGGTCTGATTCGCCAGTGACTGGATTCCGTCCGGGGCGGCCGACGCCACCAGGACACCGCCAACTACCAGGAGCATGGCGGTCATCCCGATCCAAGCGAAGGCGCGGCGAGGCTGACGGACAGGAGCTTTGATCCAGGTTGGATTGAGACGGTCGATCGCGTTGACGACGGCGACCGTGATGGCGCCTTCGAGCGCGGCGCTGACCACAAACAGGCCGAGCGAAAGCCCGAGAACTCCGCCGGGCATGGCCACGCCCGAAAGGAGAAGTTGGATCAGCGCGAGGCAGGCGCTGACGAGAACGGACAGGAAGCCGCCAAGAAAGAGGGCGAGGTTCCGGCTGCCGCGGGATGCGCCGCTCGATCCGGCGAGCATGCGGTACGGAAAATAGCCCGCCAGAACTCCGGCGATGGCCATATTGAAGACATTGGCGCCGAGGGAGAGAATTCCGCCGTCCTGGAAGACGAGGGCCTGAAGAGCCAGGATCGCGGTCATGACGATGGCGGCGGGTGCGGGTCCGAGGGTCGCGGCGAGGAGTGCGCCGCCGACGAGATGGCCGCTGGTTCCGGGTCCGACCGGGAAGTTGATCATCTGGGCGGCGAACACGAACGCGCCCATGACGCCAAGCAGCGGAAGTTTGGTCTCTTCCGTCTCGCGCTGGGCGCGGCGGGCCAGGAATCCGACGCAAGGGAGTGCAAGGATGTCCAGAGAAGCCCACACCGGTGTCGCGAGAAATCCGTCAGGTATATGCATTGTGGGCCCGATAGCCACCCGTGTCTAAATTAGTAGCACGATCCTTCCATTCGTGCCACGCGTAATGAGGCGGAGTTCTGGCCGCCAAACTGGCGATCAGAAATGGGGAGCGGGGGTACGCCGTGAACATACCCCCGCTTGGACGGAACGGACCGTTCGAGGCGGAACGCCCATCCTCACCCGGATGATTGTTTCCGCTACGAACGTTGCTACGCTGAATACGTAGTTTAGAGTCCATTTGGATGCGGGGAGATGGAATTTTGATCATCGGAAGCGGAGTGGATCTCGCCGAGGTCGACCGGATTCAAGAGGCAATCGCGAAGCATGGGGCGCGGTTCGTCGAGCGGATCTTTACGCCGCGCGAGATCGCCTACGTCGAGCGCAAAGCCAATAAGTACGAACGGTTTGCGGCCCGCTTCGCCGCCAAGGAAGCCGGCATGAAAGCAATCGGCACCGGATGGCGGAGAGGGGTCCGGTGGCAGGATTTCGAGGTGTCAAATCTGCCATCCGGAAAGCCCACGCTGTTATTTCATGGGGTTGCGGCTCAGTTCTGCGAAAAACTTGGCGTGCAGTCGGTGAGTTTGTCCCTCACACACACGAAACAGTACGGCTTAGCGATGGTGCTGCTCGAGGGTTAGCTGACTACCTGGTGGCGGTTTTTGCACCGGCTGGGCGCAGCTGGGCTTCTTCCAGGCGCTTCGATTCCTGATACGTGAAGACCATGCGGTGAATCACGGTCAGATTGCCGAGGACGGCGATCACCCACAGGACCGGCGCCATGCGGTCAAAAAGAGCGCCGATGATGACGAGCACGACGCGCTCCGGGCGTTCGAGGAATCCGACTTTGCAGGACGGGATGGTGTTTTCGGCGCGCGCACGGGCGTAGCTGATCATTACGCAAGCGGTCATCGCCAGGGCGGTGAGAACGACGTAGAACGGGCGGTTAATGGACCCATACCAGACAAGCATGCCCATGAGCAGCGCGAGGTCCGAATAGCGATCGAGGACGGAATCGAAGAATCCGCCAAAGCGGGTGACCTGGTTGGTTTCGCGGGCCACACGGCCGTCGACCATGTCGAACAGTCCGGCGCCGATGATGACGACGCCCGCCCAACGGAAGTTCCCAGCGGCCAGCATTACGGCGGCAACCACGTTGATCACCAAGCCGAGAAAGGTAAGGACGTTCGGGTGGATGCGCGACAGCGCGAGACCCCGCACGATCAGCAGAATCACCTTGTTGCAACTGACGCCGATGGCTCGTGTGAACGTCATACAATCCTCCGCGGCACGAGCGTGCCTGGCCGCGACATTACTTCCTATTCTGAAGCAGCCTCCACGATAGCGTCGTGGATAGTTGACAACTTCAGAACCTCCATTTCTCTTGCGCCTCCGGGAATAACGATTCTTACCACATCGCCAACGACTTTGTTCAACAACCCCCTGCCAATCGGGGAACTTGTCGAAATCAACCCCTTCACGACGTCCGCTTCTTCGCTGGTGACGATCTTATAGGTCACTTGCTCATCCTTGTCGATATCAAGGACGACTACCGTCGAACCAAGTCCCACCTTGTCGCGAGGGATCTTGGACATATCGACCATGGAAAATTGGCGCAGGCGGGTGTGGAGTTGGCCCAGGCGAGCATCCACGTAGGACTGCCGTTCCTTCGCGGCGTGATACTCGGCGTTCTCGCTCAGATCGCCGTGTAAACGCGCCTTCTGGATTTCTCTCGGCAGTTCGTTGCGGAGCTCGTATTCAAGGGCCGCGATCTCTTCCTGCAGCTTCCTCTTGAGATCGTCCATGCGACCTTCATTATACGTGACGAAATATCACCGGTAGGCCGAGAAAATCGTTCCGGGCGCTTAGCGTGAGCGATCCGGTCGGGTAGAGCCGGAGAATCAATCGTTTACGTCGACGTTTTCGGTAAAACAGCTTTGGAACGCCTTGGTCAGCACTTCTTCCGTCAACTGATAGGGCCGCCGCTCGAAATGGAGGATGTCGATGGCGTGCGAGATCAGATCGCGCGGATGGCAGCGGCGGAAGCGTTTTCCACTCGGGAGATAGTGACGGGAGATGAACTGCGAGACCAGTTCCGGCGAGCAATGCAATTGGCGGGAGGCACAGAATCTGACGAAGATCTGATAGAACTCCTGTACGTCCGGACTGCGTAGAAACATCTTGTACTGAATGCGCCGGAGGAAGGCTTCGTCGCCGAGCTTCTCGGGAGTGAGGTTCGTCGAAAAAATTAGGAAGGCTTCGAACGGGACGGTGATCTTGCCGCCGGAGTGGAAGCTGAGATAGTCGACCTGTCGTTCCATGGGCACAATCCAGCGGTTGAGCACTTCCGCCGGAGACGCCTTCTGACGGCCGAAGTCATCGATGAGATAAATGCCGTTGTTGGCCTTGAGTTGGAACGGCGCGTCGTAGATCTTGGAGTTCGGATTGTAACTGAGATCGAGCATGTCCATGGACAGCTCGCCGCCGGTGACGATGAAGGGGCGGCGCGACTTAAACCAGCGTCCGTCGGAGGTGCGATCGACCGACACGGCGGAAATCGCGGATTCCTGGTCCTCGATCTTCTGGTGG
>JBDTTK010000285.1:0-5853 GCA_039930685.1 Bryobacteraceae bacterium
GGCGCGGGGAAAGGAAGCGAGGGGAAAACACATTGTCCGCATTGTAGCTAGTACGTACGGACGAAATTCAGGTCGAAATGTCACTCCGCGCCAGAAGGTGGAGACGCGGGCCTGGCGGCCGCGTCACCACTCCGAATACGGAGTGCCTTCGAGACTCTTCGCATCGGAATTGCTCCGGACGTCGAAAATACCCGGATCCGATGTGCTGGCGGCGGTGAGCACATCTTCGATGATCGTCTTCCACTGGTCGTTGCCGGTCATCGGATCGATCGGCACCTGCCGCAAATATCCTTCGGCTACGAGTTCTTGCAGCGTCTGCGGCGCTTTCTGCTTATCGAACGTGTACTCGTCGATCACGGTCCGCAGCGTGAATAAATTGTTCTTGAGGACGCTCTCTTTCGCGCGCAAGATCGATTTCTGATATTGCGGGACCGCGATCGCGACCAGGATCGAAATGATAGTCATTACGATCATGATTTCGATCAGCGTGAAGCCGCTCGACTTGCCTGTTCGGGGCGCGGCTGCGGCCCGAACGGCGCTCTCACCACTCGGAATAGGGCGTACCATCGCGCGCTTTCTCCAGGCTCTTGGAATACACATCGAAAACATTCTGCCCGCCCCAACTCTGCGATTTCGGATCGTCCTGGACCGCCCGCTTGCCCCAGTCGAAGGTATTCGTCATGGGGTCTTTCGGAATCCGCCGCAGCAACTTGACCTTCTTGTCGACTTCACCGGAGACCTTGACGCCCTCCACCAGCATTTCGAGCGTCTCAGGATAGTTCTCGGTACCGAGTTTCTGCGGACCGAAGCGTCCCTTGTCCGCCTCGTCCTTGTACTTATCGATCGCCCTGCGGATCTCGGTCAGCGCCAGGCGCAAATCGCGTTCCTTGTCCCGCTTTACCTTGTACCGCGCAAGCGGAACGGCCATCGCCGCCAGCAAAATCAAGATTGTGAATGCAACGATCAGTTCCACCAGCGTCAGGCCGCCTTGGCGCCTGCGCCTGCGTTCACTCACTGCCCGCACGTCGTTCGTTGCTTCCATCCTTCCGCTTATTGCACTTTCACAATCAATTCCGGGGCCGCCGTGACGATCGGCTGCAATTGAATGTTTTTCAAACCTAGTTCGGTGATCGCAATCTTGCTGTCGCCCTTGCCAATCGCCATAAACGTGAGCGTGGCCAACGTGCCCGAACCCTTGACGCCCCCCGCGCCAGGAAGGCGAGAAATGGTGAGCGTGGCCTCGCCGGCGTCATTCCGGATGTCTTTCACTGATGTAACCCGCAGTCCGTCGCGCGACATAAACTCGCCGGGCGTAAAGTCACTCAAACGCAGTTGCGCCGGATCCCATTTCACCCGGATTGGCGCGGCCGAAAACAAGTCCTTTACGTTGTCGAGAGAAATGGTGGCCGTCAGTGCGGAGCTCAAACTGATTTGCGCGGCCGGCGGCGTGAACCGCACGATCGGGCTTCCTGGAGGCACGTCCGGCTTCACGGGTGCCGTCACCGATGGCGTGGGCTCGGAAACGATCGGCGTCGCGGGCACCGGAGCGCCCGGCCCAGTTCCACCCGGAGCCGCTACGCTCGATTCCTTCTTCGGCGCATAATTAACCCGCACCAGCTGATCGGTTCCGGCGTACACGCCGCGGAGGTTCTCCGGCGAGTAGTCAGGCGTCCGCACGATATGCGGAATCAGCGCGATCAGCAGGTCGCCGCTGTCGCGTCCGACCGTATCACCGCCGAAGAGCTTGCCGAAAACCGGAATGTTAACCAGCCACGGAATTCCGCTAAGCGTCTTCGTATCGGTGCTCTGGCTCAGCCCGCCGAGGAGCGTCAGTTCGCCGCTGTGCAGGCGGATATCCGCCGTATTCTTGCGTTGTCCGATGACAGGCTGCGAAAGACCGCCCAGATCCACGTACGTGCGCACCGTCGAAACTTCGATCTCCACGTGGAGCGTGACCTCGGTCGCCGAATGCACCTGCGGCGTCATATCCACGTTGACGCCGACCTCCGCAAAGTTGAACTGCGTCGAAACCAGCGGGCTAACACCGACCGAGCCCACGCCCGGCTGGAAGCTTCCCGTGGCGTACGGAATCTTATCGCCGATTCGCAGAGATACCTTCATGCCATCCGAACTCCGCACTTGCGGTTGCTGCAATACCTTGGTTCCGCGGTCGCTCATGACAGCCTGAAGAAATGCACCCGGAAGCGAAGTCTGATAGTCGCCCCAATTCGTCTTGCCGATCTGCGAAAGCTTTACCGCCGTGGATGTCGTTGCCGTCGATCCGCTCCCGGTCGAAGTTGTCACGCCGTTCTGGGGAGCGTAGGCGATCGGCACGTTCAATCCGAACGTCTGCCCATTGGCGATCGCCGCCGCCAGGCTCCGCGACTTCGTTGTATTCGCTTCCATGACGATCACGTCGACGACCACCTCGGACTTCGGCCGGTCGAGGTCGGCGATCATCTTCTCCGCCAGCGCGATCTGGTCACGCGTCCCGCGGATCACCAGCGCCTTCTGCGCGTTGTACGTAAATACACGGCGTACTTCGATCACGCTGCGGATCGCCGTCGCTACTTCCTGAAATTCCTGGACAGAAGTAGCGTTCGTGACGAAGAACACGCGGACCACCTCATCCTCGTAGTCGCGCCGCTTGGTCACGTTGTCGTCGGTGACGAAGATGGTGTTGGAACTGATGGGCTTCCAGAATGTCTTGGTTACAATGCCGAGATAATCGAGCGCTTCTTCGAGCGTCGTATTCGAGACATCCAGATTGTAATTACGCCCCTGCGGTTGGTACTGCGAGTCGAAGACGACATTGATGCCGGCCAATTTACCCACGGTCTCGTAGAGCACCTTAACGGGCTGGTTATTCATTTTCAGACTTTGGATCTGCGGCGAGATCGGCTTGAGATCCGGAGGCGACATCATCGACGAAACGCGTTGTTCCGTCTCCCGCTTGGCGCGGTCCACCGGAGATTGTCCCCGTTCGCTTTTAGGCAAATCCTTGTCGTTCTCGAGCCCTTGAATGGTTCGCCGGATCTCCTGCATCGCGATCTGCGAAGAGGGATCTCGTAGAACCGCCAACTGAAATTCCTTAAGCGCCTCCTCGACCTTGCCTTCGCTGCGCAGACGCTGACCGGCATCGACGTGCTTCTGCCCCGCCTGAAACCGGACCCGCCGCTGGTACAGCAGGTAGGTGACGTCGCCCGGACTGAGATCGACCGCCTGATTGTAGAACTCGAGGGCCGCGTCGTAATCCTGCTTCGCCTCCGCTTCGATGCCCTGTTTCAAGAGCTGGTCGCCCTTGCGATTCTTGGCCTGGGCCGGAGCGGGCAGCAGGAACGCGACGGCGCCGATCCAAGCGCAAAGCGCGAAGGTTAGTCGTAAATGCTTCAAAGGAATCATCTTTTCTGTTTCGGCGGAACGTCTTCCGAAAACCCGTTCCAGGAGCACGTGCTAAGCTCATAGTGACGCGGCAATACGGTCGTCTATACCTCTGACGCGATTCGGGTTCCTGGCGTGGAAGCAAAAAACGGCAATAAGATCCTGAGCGAGAACCGGCAAGCCCGCCACGACTATTTTCTTTCCGACCACTACGAAGCCGGAATCGCCCTCACCGGCACCGAGGTGAAGGCGGCGAAGGACGGCAAGATCCAGTTAAAGGACAGCTTCGCCGAGATCGACAAAGGCGAAGCTTGGCTTCTCAATGCCCACATCAGCGAATACTCGCACGGAAATCGCGAGAACCATCCACCGACCCGCAAGCGTAAGTTGTTGCTCCACAAGTCCGAAATTCTAAAGCTGCACTCCATTTCGAGAGAGCGCGGCCTCACCCTGGTCATCACGAAGCTTTACCTCAAGAACGGCAAGATCAAATGCGAGATCGCCGTCGGTAAAGGTAAGAAATTCCACGACAAACGCGAAGCCGAACGCAAGCGCGAGGCGCAAGCCGAGGCAAAGGCAGAAATCGTGCGCCGTACCCGAACCTGATTGCTCACCAAACGAGACTACCCCGTCATGAATCTCACTCTTTCCATCAATCCTCTCAATCAGATAGAAGCTGACGCCCTCATCGTCCCGGTTGTCGAAGGCGACGCCGCACTCCCCGCCGGCCTGGAATCGGCCAAGTCATGGTTCGACGCCCTGAAAGCCTCGGGGGAGTTCGCCGGTAAGTCCGGTGAACTGGTCATCCTTCATCAGCCTGCCGGATTCAAGGCCAAGCGTCTGGTCGTCGCCGGAGCCGGGAAGACCCTCGAGCCCCGGACCCTGACCGCGGCTGTCGTACGAAGCCTCAAGTCAAAGGGCGTAAAGACCGCCGCCCTCGCGCTTGCAAGCCCCAGCGCCGGACATGTGGAAGCCGCCGCCGAAGGCGCGCTGCTGGGCAACTGGGAGTCGGAAAAGCATAAGTCGAAGTCCGACGCCAAATTCCTCGAATCGTTCACCATCGCTGCTTCCGGCGATTTCGAAGCCGCCCTACGCCGCGGACGCATCCTCGGCGAATCGCAGAACTTCACCCGCGACCTCGTCAACGAACCCGCCAACCTCCTCGCGCCACTCAACCTCGCGGACCGCGCCAAAGGCATGTGCCTCGAAGTCGGCCTCGAATTCGACGTCCTCGATCAGGACCGCATGAAGCAGCTTGGCATGGGTTCCCTGCTCGGCGTCGCCCAGGGTAGCGCCGAACCGCCCGCGCTCATCGTCATCCGCTACAAGCCCACCGGAAAGCCGTCCTCCACCGACCACCTAGGCCTCGTCGGCAAAGGCGTTACCTTCGACACCGGCGGCGTCTCCATCAAGCCGTCCGAGGGTATGGAGAAGATGAAGTACGACATGGCCGGCGGCGCCGCCGTTCTCGGAGCCATGCGGGCCATCGCCCAATTGAAGCCTTCGATCCAAGTGACGGCCTTCGTGCCCGCCGTCGAGAACATGGTCGGCAGCCGCGCCCAGCGCCCCGGCGACATCGTGACGTCGTACAGCGGAAAGACCATCGAAGTCCTCAATACGGACGCCGAAGGCCGACTGATCCTCGCCGACGCCGTCACGTACGCGAAAAAGCAGGGATGCACCCACCTCGTAGATGCCGCGACGCTTACCGGAGCGATCGTCGTCGCCCTCGGCAGCATCAACGTCGGCGCATTCACCAATAACGACGCGATGCTCAATCGCGTCCTCACCGCCGCCAAAGCCGAAGGCGAGAAGATGTGGCACATGCCCTGCGAAGACGAGTACCGCGACCTCTTGAAGAGTCCGTACGCCGACCTCGCCAATATCGGACCGCGCGGCGCCGGCTCCATCAGCGCGGCCTGGTTCATCCGCGAATTCGTCGACGAGACGCCGTGGGTCCACCTCGACATCGCCGGAACCGCCTGGCTCGACGACAACAAGCCGTACATGCCGAAAGGCCCCACCGGCGTTGGCGTCCGCACCTTCGTCCGGCTCGCCGAATCCTGGTAGCGCAGTCCGATAGAGGCATTAGGGTAAACCTCTCGCTCGAGTAAGGCCGCGCCGGACCGCGCCCTCAAGAAAGGCGCTACCCTGTCGGAGTGATCACCCGCCGGACCCTCCTCTCGACCGCACTCTCCGCCTCGGCGCTCTCGGCGCAAGCCAAAGCGGCTAATCCGTCGGTCTACGAATTGCGTTGGATCCGCCTTCGCAACGGACCGGACAACCAACGCGTCCGCCTCAACGAATACCTCCGCGACGGCCTGGTTCCTTCACTTACCAGGATCGGAGTGGGACCGGTCGGCGTCTTCGGGTCGAGCATCGGGCCGGACACGCCGTTCGTGCTGGTGGTGACCCAGCACAAGTCGCTCGGCGCGATGGAAGAGTCGCTCGCCAAACTCAAGACCGACCCGG
>JBDTTK010000286.1:0-5851 GCA_039930685.1 Bryobacteraceae bacterium
GGCTTCGTTTTGCAAAATCCCAAACCAAACGTCGCCGAGCGCGCCGCTTCGGCTCTCAAACCACTCGCTGAGACAGTCTCCAAGACTGAAATCGACGCGATTGGAGCGCGGAAGGCAGCCTAACCGCCCAGGCCGGCAGCGCGCGTTGCCCGCGCAACGAAACTTTGGGGCATTCCGGCGCCAGTAGTCCGTCCGCGCGCCTATGATGGTTGACAGTGAAGACCATCATCGAGCCCTTCCGGATTAAGAGCGTCGAGCCGCTCCGCAAGACCACTCCCGCCGAGCGCGAGGACCTCCTTCGCGAGGCCGGGTACAACCTGTTCCAGCTCCGTGCCGTCGACATCCTCATCGACCTGCTCACCGACTCCGGAACCAGCGCCATGTCGACCGCGCAATGGGCTGCCATGATGCGCGGCGACGAGTCCTACGCCGGTAGCGAAAGCTTCTTCCGCCTGCAAACCGTCGTCCAGGATCTCACCAGCTTCTCGCACGTCATTCCGACCCACCAGGGCCGGGCCGCCGAGCGCATTCTCTTCACGCTCCTGTGCAAGAAGGGCGACGTCGTGCCCAGCAACACGCATTTCGATACGACGCGCGCCAACATCGAATTCATGGGCGCCGAAGCGCTCGATCTTCCCCTCCCCGAGGCCGCCGACACACAGCTCGACCTGCCCTTCAAGGGCACTATGGACGTGGCCGCGCTCGAACGCGTGATCGCCGAACACGGACCCGCCAAAATTCCGCTGATCATGCTGACCGTGACCAACAACTCCGGTGGCGGCCAGCCCGTGTCTATGGCGAACATCGCCGCAGTTAGCGCCTTGGCAAAGAAGAGCGGAATCCCCTTCTACCTCGACGCCTGCCGCTTTGCCGAGAACGCGTACTTTATTCGCCGGCGCGAACCCGGCCATCAGGATCTGACGCCGCGCGAGATCGCCCGCCGCATGTTCCTGCTCGCCGACGGCTGCACCTTCTCCGCCAAGAAGGACGCCTTCGCCAACATTGGCGGATTGCTTTGCACCAACGATTCCGCCCTCGCCGATCGCCAGCGCAACCTGCTCATCCTGACCGAAGGCTTCCCCACCTACGGCGGGCTCGCCGGCCGCGACCTCGAAGCCATCGCCGTCGGCCTCGACGAGATCCTCGATCCCGATTACCTCGAATACCGGATCGCGTCCACCGCCTATCTCGGCCGCCACATCGCGGACCGCGGAGTGCCCATTGTCGAGCCGCCCGGCGGCCACGCCATCTACATCGATGCCGGCCGCATGCTGCCCCACATCCCACGCGACCAGTTCCCCGGACAAGCCCTCGCCATCGCGCTCTACCGCCACGGCGGCATCCGCAGCGTCGAGATCGGTAGCGTCATGTTCGGCGAGAACGCTCGCTTCGAACTCCTGCGCCTGGCGATCCCACGCCGCGTTTACACGCAGAGCCACGTCGACTACCTGGTCGAAACCATCCTCGAGGTCAACGAGAAGAAGGATTCGCTCCGTGGCTTCGACATCGTGTCCGAGCCCGAATTCCTCCGCCATTTCACCGCGCGATTCGCCGAGCGATAAGCACGGTACAATCACCGTTTACCCGACCGAAGGACATATCCCAACGATGGACTGGTTTCCGCTCTGGCTCAGCCTGAAAGTGGCCGTGCTGTCGACCGCAGTCGCGGTCGTCGTTGGCCTGTGGCTCGCCTATCTGCTCGCCAATCGCCAGTTCCGCGGGAAGGAGATCCTGGACGCCGCGGTCACGCTGCCGCTTGTCCTGCCGCCGACCGTCCTCGGCTACTACCTGCTGGTCGTCATCGGACGCAACAGCGGTTTCGGCAAAGCCTGGGAGTGGGTCACGGGCGCGCCTTTGGTCTTCACCTGGAAGGCGGCAGTCATTGCCGCTGTCCTCCATTCGCTGCCTCTCCTCGTCAAGTCCGCGCGCGCCGCCCTCGAAAGCGTGGACCACTCCTACGAGCGCGCGGCGCGCACGCTCGGCGCCACCGAGTGGCGCGTCTTTCAAAAGGTCACTCTGCCGCTGGCTGCCCGGTCGATCCTCGCGGCGACCGTACTCGCTTTTGCGCGGGCGCTCGGCGACTTCGGCGTCACCATCATGGTCGCGGGCAACATCCCCGGCCGGACGCAGACCGTTGCCGTCGCCATCTATGACGCGGTCGAAGGCGGCGATGGCGCCACTGCGCGCACGCTCGTCCTCGTGATATCCGCCATCGCGCTCAGCATCCTCGCATTGGCCAACTACCTCAACCCACCCGCCGCGGGTAGGCGTGCCGGATGATCGAAGCCCGGATTCGCAAGAGCTACCCGCAACGCAGCGACGCGGCCGGCTTCGAACTCGATGTGGAGTTGAAGGCCGCGGCCGGCGTCACCGTTCTGTTCGGACCGAGCGGCGCGGGCAAGACGCTCACCCTCGATGCCATCGCCGGCTTCGTTCGGCCGGACGAAGGCCGCATCCTGCTCGACGACGCCATCCTGTTCGACGGCGCGACGGGCGTCCATTTGCCGCCTCAGCAGCGCCAATGCGGATACGTCTTCCAGAACTACGCCCTGTTCCCGCACATGACGCTCCGCCAGAACTTGGAGTTCGCCGCCGAGCGCCGTCCGCGCCTCGAACGCCATCGCCGCGTCAACGATCTGATTGAGAAGTTCCGCCTCGCCGACGTCGCCGGACGGCGTCCGCATGAAGTGTCCGGTGGACAGAAGCAGCGCTGCTCCATCGCGCGCGCCCTCGTCGGAGCGCCCCGCATTCTGCTGCTCGACGAACCGGCGCAGGGTCTGGACGCGCCGCTCAAGGCCGACTTCTATCAGGTGCTGAAGCAGGTCCGATCGGACTTCGCTACACCGATCGTGCTGGTCACCCATGACCTCGAAGAGTGCTTCGCGCTCGGCGATCAGATGATCGTCGTGCGCAGCGGTTCGGTGGTCCAGGCGGGCACGCCGCAACAGATCCTGGACAAGCCCGCGTCCATAGAGACCGCCAAGCTCCTTGGCGCGCACAACCTGATTCCGTGCGAGATCCGCGGACTCGATCCCGGCCGCAACACCAGTAAGCTGCGCGTCGGCGACTTCGACGTCACCGGACCGTATCTCCCCGGCCACCTGATCGGCGACCGCGTGTCGCTCTGCGTGCGTCCCGAAGCGCTCAGCGCCAAGCCGCGCAACGGCAAGCCCGGCGCGAACCAGATTCCAGCGGAACTCCAGAAAGTGCAAGAGCGTCCCCAGTTCCTGCGCCTCGACTTCTCGGCCGGCGACGCCGTCGGAATGTTGACCGTCGAACTCCCGCGCCGCGAGTACGAAGCCTTTGGAGGATCCGACGTGCGTGAGTGGGTCATTGAGTTCCCCCGGCAAGCCATGAGCGTCCTGTAGTTCGATGAAGATCTGGTGCATGATCACGGACGGTCGCGCCGCGCAGGACCGCGAAACCTGGATCAACCGTCTGATGGACGGCATCGCTGCAGGCGCGAACATGATCCAGATTCGGGAGAAGGACCTCGCCGCGCGCGAACTGCTGGACCTCACCAGGCTTGCCGTGGCTCTGGCCGGTGACTTGCCGGTTGTGGTCAACACCCGGGCCGACGTCGCCATCGCGGCCGGAGCGGCGGGAGTTCACCTGCCGGCGGACTCCGTTGCGCCGTCCCGCTGGAAGACGATCGACCCCGGGTTCCTCGTCGGCGTGTCCTGCCACACTCTTTTCGAGCTTCGCGCTGCGGAGCGGGAGGGCGCCGATTACGCGATCTTCGGTCCCGTCTTCGCTCCGCAATCGAAGGTATCGACGCTGACTCCGCGCGGCGTCGGTGGCCTCCGCAGCGCAGTCCGCACGGTCCGCATCCCGGTCTTGGCCATCGGCGGCATTACGCACGACAACGCACAGGCTTGCTTCGAAGCCGGCGCGCAGGGTGTCGCAGCGATCACGATGTTCGGCCGGCGCTTGTGACTACGCAGCGCCCTCTCGTCACAACCGGATCCGCGATCGTTCGCCGAGCGTTCAGAACGGCTTATCTCCACCAGAACGTACTCGCAGGTTGCCGCCTTGCTAGAATCAACTCGTGGCCGCTGCTTTCGTCGCCAAGCAAAACGTGACGCGGGAACAGGCCCGTCGGAAGTTCGCGCTCACGGAACGCCAACTGAAGAGTTGGGAACGCCAAGGTCTCCTCGAACCCACCGAAAAGTACGGTTTCACCGAACTCCTCTCGCTGCAGACGCTGATCAAGCTTCGCAATGATAAGGTCAGCGTTCCCCAATTGCGACGCGCCCTTGCCGCCCTTCGCGACAAGCTCGAACACATCAAGAACCCGCTGACAGAGTTGCGGCTCTACGTCGATGGCGGCCGGGTCCGCGTAGAAGTGGAAGGGCAGTCGATGGAGCCGGAGAGCGGCCAGCTCCTGTTGAACTTCGACCGCGAGGATCTCAAGCGCCTGGTCAAGATGCCGGACGCCAAAGTCAATCTCGAAAAGGAAGCGCGCGCCAGCGCCGAGCGTTGGTTCGAGCGCGGTCTCGAACTTGAACAAACGGGAGCGCCAGTCGACAAGATCATCGAGGCGTACGAAACCTCGATCGCCCTCGACCCCCATTCCGCCGGCGCGCTCGTGAACTTAGGCACGATCTACTTCAACGCACGCAACTGGACGGAAGCCGAGCGCTACTACCGCAAGGCGCTCGAAGCGGACCCCGGATACGCGCTGGCGCACTTCGATCTGGGCAACCTGTTCGACGAACGCGGAGACCGGCCAAAGGCCCAGTTTCATTACATGGCCGCCCTCCGGCTGAATCCACGTTACGCCGACGCGCATTACAACCTCGCCCTGCTGTACCAGGCCACGAATCAGCCGCTGAACGCCGTCGGCCACTGGAAGTCGTACCTAAAGCTGGATCCGGCGAGCAATTGGGCCGCGATCGCGCGCCGCGAGTTAACCAAGCTGCGCGCGCAGACCATCGTCAAGGGCGCAGGCAACTAGCGTCCCGCCAAGTAGCACGGGTCTCCTGGTCCGTAATTCGGGGGACTAGCGGCTCTTCTTCAGGAACGCGGCGAAGTCCTCATACTGATCCGCCGCGATGAGATCGACGCCTGCGTCGATAGCCGCCTTCCATCGGGCTTCGACGGCATCGCGCGATCCGAAATTGTAGTTCTTGTCCCAGCCCCGGCTTTCCGCGGGAACGAATCCGTCGAGCGTATAGAAGCGGATCCAGAAACCCTGCTTGTGAGCATGATCGACCAGCGCCCGCAGGCGCTTGTTGTCCGCCGCGGTCCAGTCGCCGGCCCTGGTCTGCCCGCCCTCTTCGACGATCGCCCAGGGGTTGTTCCACCAACGGCGGTAGTTCGTGGGACGCTCGGCCAGCAGTTTCTCGGGCGGAGTCGTCACGGCGAGACGCGCCCTTTCCTCGCGGGTCGACGCGTCGATCTTGATCGTGTGCGCGGAGCCAAACAGCCTCAGCTTCGCGCCCACCGGAACCTGGTCGAAGAAGACCTTCTCTTGCGCATCGGACTCCTCGGTCAGCACCAACAGCGGCTTGGCGTCAAACGCCGCCAGCACTGACGAATCGGACCCCCTTTTCGCCGTCGTGATCCACGGTTCGTAATCACCGAGGAGCTTCCAGACAGCCTCGAAGAGCGCGACCTCTTTGCCCTTAAAATCGAAGTGGACAACGATGAGCGGCCACTTGGCGCGGTCGTTCCTCTTGAGCGCCGCCTCGATCATCGGCCGGACGCGCTCGAAGAAGTGCGCACGCAACGTCGGCTCCGCGCCGGTTGCCTGATCCGAGTGCGCAACGACGATCTCGCCCTTGCCGGTCGCCTTGTCGACGTACCAGGCGAGGTCCTGTTCAATCGCGACGGGCGTGCCGCTCTTCAA
>JBDTTK010000287.1:0-5844 GCA_039930685.1 Bryobacteraceae bacterium
CCAGCGCAACCCGAAGGAAGCATGGATCGGCTCCCCGACCGAGTTTGTGTTCAGCAGCTCGAACTCAGGACCCGCCTTGATCACAAACGTGTCGCCGTCCAGGCTACTGATCAGGATCTTGCCATCGAAGGCGAACGGCGAAGACATGTAGCGGCCCGGCTTAGGCATCCGTTTCGCCTCGTACTTGATGTCGCCCGTCTTGGCATCAAAGCAGGTGACCGCGCCGTTGTCGCCGATGGTGTAGTAGTAGTCGCCGTACAACAGCGCGCTCGGCACATACGCCGTGCCCTTGTCGTACGACCAGACCACTTTCTTGTCCGCCGGCGCATGCGGATCGATGACTTGAATCTTCTTCTTCGGATATCCGGACGACGTGTAAAGCAGTCCATTGCCGAAAATCGGCGTGTTGGCCGCGACCCCTTCGATGCCGGGAGCGGTCCACAGGACTTTGCCCGTCTTCGGGTCGTAGGCGGTGACATTTTCGCTGGCGAGGGCAATGACCTGCTTCTGCCCGTCGAGGGTGATCAGCGTCGGGGTCGCCCAACTGCTCCCGTTCGTGCGCGGCGTTTTCCAAGCGATCTTGCCGTCTTTCTTAGAGATACCGGCGATGAACGAATCGGTGCCCGCGTCCTGGTCGCATTGCACGATGATCATATCGTCGACCAGCAGCGGAGAGCTACCCGGTCCAAGATTGAGTTCGTTGATCCCGCCAAGCGACGCCTTCCAGAGCAGTTTTCCATCGAAGTCGTAGGCATACATGCCCTGCGATTCAAACCAGGCGTAGGCGTTCCTGCCGTCAGAAACCACGGTCGGCGACGCGTAGCTGTTCGCGGTGTGCTTTCCATCGTAGACCTGGCCGCTAAAGGAGGTGCGCTCCCAAATGACCTTCCCCGTATCGGCATCAATGCAAAGCAGTTTTAGGTCGTATTTGCGATCGGCGTCGGTCGTCTGGGGATGGACGAAGTCGGCGGTTTTCTGCCCCGGAAATACATGTTTCCTGGGCATCACGCCTTCTATCTTTTCGCCGCGGATTCCGGTTGTAATGAAGATCTTGCGCCCCACCACGATGGGGGACGAGAATCCCATCCCAGGAATCTCTGTCCGCCAGGCGATATTCTCCTTGTCCGACCAGGTCGTAGGCAGATTCTTGAGATTCGTGACTCCGGTCGCGCCTGGCCCGCGGAACCCGATCCAGTCGGCTTGCAGGCATCCGGCGAGCGGAAGCAGCAAAACCAATTTCGGTAGAAAACGATTCATTGTTTGGAGCACCTTAGGGTTGTAGCAGCTTGCGCGGCTGGATTGTACTGTATGGCGTTCCGGACCGCCACTCTGTTACCCGGTCCATGTCATTGCCTGGGCAGTGTCCGTGCGCTCTATCGGCGGTGCGGAAGCGGATTTCCATGAATCCTACTCGCGAACCGCCGCCACAAATGCAACCGGCTGTCCGACCGTGATTGGAGGCGTCGCGACCACGTAAATAATGATTCCGTCAAACGGCGCCCGAACCACGCCGATCTCGTTCCCGAAAAATCCGGTAATCGTCGCGAGCAGCTCGCCCGCTTTGACTTTCTGATCCTTCACGACCGCCGGATAGAGGATGCCCGTCGCCGGACTGTTCAATACTTCGGTCGGATCGAGATACATGGGCGCGTCGACATGCAGGGGCTCTCCCGCGATCATTTTCAACTCTCGCAGGACGCTCATCACGCCGTCCTTGATGATGTCGACAGATTCCTGGTCCGTTCCGCCGAGGTATCCGGCTTCAATTGTTACGGCGGGCTTCCCGCGCGTGATCGCCGTGTTCGAGCAAAAGAACGACGCCTCCGGATCGGTGGGGCGGCCGCGGTCGATGACGATGTGATCCATGCCGAACGCCATCACCAGACGCGCGATCTCCGCATCGAGCACCGCGTTGCCCGTCTCGGTCTGATACAGGTAGGGGCGTAGCGACTCGTTGCCGTCGCCGCAATGCAGGTCGAGGACGTAGTCGCTTTTGTTGAGGATCTCGTGCGTCATCGCGTACGCAATCCGGTCGGACACGGTGCCGTCGGCCTTGCCCGGATAGACGCGGTTGAGATTCTTGCCGTCGATCGGCGAAAAGTAAACTGTGCGCCCGAGGAACGACGGCATGTTCGCGACATGGACCATGATGATGGTCCCGGTGAGTTCCGCGGGATCGATTTCCGGACGCAATTGCTGGAGCGCAAGAATCGGCGGGTACTCATACCCGTGGTTCCCGGCGATGAGTGCAAGAACCGGTCCGGGCTTGACGCCGTGAAAGATAGTGATTGGAATCTCGGTCGCGGCGTCGACGCCGGGCGGGACGTGGAGGACGCCTGAAACCTTGGTTCCGGGCTGCGTGGCAATCGTGCCGACGTGGAAGTCAACAGTAGGTGGCATAGAGGAGAGCGATCGCCGGGCATTTCGGCGTAGCTAACACGGTACCACCTGCCACTCCGGCGCTAGCGCGCTAGTAGCGGCTTCAACTCCGACCGAAGCGTCTCCAGATCTTCTTCGTTGTTGTACAAGTGCGGCGACACTCGCAGGAATCCGTGGCGCGCCGCCACCAAAACGCGTTTCGCGCGCAAGCCGACGGACAATTCCGAGGGATCGAGCCCGTCGAACTTCGCCGTGACGATCTGCGCCCCAGTCTCCTCGCACACCGCCCCGAGTCCGCGTAGAATCTGACGCGCCTTCGCGGCCAATCCCATCACCCGTTCCTCGATGACGTCGGTCCCGATCTCGAGCATCAGGTTCACGGACTGCTCCATTGCATACAGCAGCGGTATTGCCAGGCCTCCGCCTTCGTACTTCTCGGCGGAGTCTTTGAGCCGCGGCGCGCCGTGATGGAGCGAATCAACCGATCGCCACGTCTTATCGCTGCGCCACCCCACCGTGGTCGGCGGCAGCGTCGCGCGGAGTTCGGGATCGACGTATAGGAATCCGGCGCCGGTCGGCGACAGCATCCATTTGTACCCGTGGACCACATACGCGCCCGGCTTTGCCGACGCGCAATCGAACCGCAGAGCGCCGCAGCTTTGCGTCCCGTCGACGAACAGCACGACGCCGCGCTCTCTCAGGAACACCGAGAGCTCGGCAATGGGCACGCGAAATCCGGTTGCGTAGTTTACTTCGCTGACCGCAACCATGCGCGTCCGCGGGGTGATGGATTCGTGCAGCCGCTCCCAGGGGACCTCGACGTACTCGACTCCGAAGCGGTCCGTTAGGGCCGGAAGCGCCAGGTAATTCGGAAACTCGTCTTTCAGCGTGAGCACCTGGTCGCCCGGCTTCCAATCGATCCCGCCGGCGATAAACGAAAGCCCCTGCGCCGCGTTCACGACAAACGCGATGTCATCCCGGGATGCGCCAATCAACTTGGCAATCGCCTCTTTCACGCGATCCATGTCCGTGAACCAGTCGAGGAAGTCGGCGCAGGCCATCTCGTCGCGATGGGCAAAGTGCCGGCTCACGGCGTCGACGCTACGCCGCGGCACCTGGCCGAACGTGGCGGAATTCAGGTACGTCCAGTTCGCCAGCGCGGGGAACTCGGCGCGGACGGCTTTCCAGTCGACGGACAGATGCTTCGGAGTGGATTCGACTACTTCAGCGGCCATCATGCGATCATACTAACCCCGCGGAAGCTGGGCGGGCGCCGCAGTCCTTACCGTAAGCGGCGCCGGAATATCCGGCAGAGCCCATGACTACAGGCCGGACGCTAGGCTTTGGGCATCGCCGCGGCAATCTCCGCCGCAACGTGCTTCGCCGCGTCTCCGACAGCCACGTCCTTCGACTGCTTGGCGCGCCGGTCCACGACTTCAACAAAGCCATCGACAAGTTTCTTGCCGACCGTAATCCGGTACGGAATGCCGATCAGGTCCGCATCCTTGAACTTCACTCCCGGACGCTCATCGCGATCGTCGAGCAGGGCGTCCAGTCCCAGCGCCTTGCATTCCTCGTACAGCTTGCTCGCCGCGGTTCGCAGCGCCTCGTCCGTGAAATTTACCGGCGTGACGACCACCGCGAAGGGCGCGATCGATACCGGAATCGCAATGCCGTCTTTGTCGTTGAACAGCTCGATCGCGCAGGTCAGAATCCGCTCAATGCCGATTCCATACGAGCCCATGATCGGCGTGATTTCCTTGCCGGATTCGTCAAGCACCTTCAAGCCCATGGACTCCGAGTAGCGGTAGCCGAGCTTAAAGATGTGCCCGATCTCGACCGTCTTGTGCACCGACAGCGGACTGCCGTCGACGATCGACGCATCGCCTTCCGCAGTCTGGCGCAGGTCGGCGTACTCAGGCTGGAAGTCCTCGCCCGGAGTCACGTTGCGCAGGTGGTAGTCGTTCTTGTTCGCGCCCGCGATCATGTTGCGGCGCCCTTTGAGCGCGTTGTCCGCGACCACCTTCATGTTCTTGACGCCCACCGGGCCGAGCGAGCCCGGGTCCGCGCCGAACAGATCGCGGATCTCTTCGGGATGCGCCTGGCGATTGTCTTTCGCCTTGGTCAAGCCGGCGAACTTCGATTCGCTCAAGGAGTGATCGCCGCGCAGCAGCAACAGATACGGCTTGCCGTCGGCCATCATAACCAGACTCTTCATCTGCGATGTTTCGGGCAGGCTTGTGAACTCGGCGACTTCGACGATCGTTTTCTTGCCGGGCGTGTGGAATTCCTCGGGCGCGAGATCGCCCTCCGGATCCGCAACGGCCGGAGGCTTCGGCACCGACACGGCTTTCTCCAGATTCGCCGCGTAGTTCGGACCGGTGACGACGAAGTCCTCGCCCGCATTCGACTCCACCATGAACTCGTGCGACTGGCTTCCGCCCATCGCACCGGAATCCGCTTCGACCGCGATGTAGCGTAGTCCGCAGCGATTGAAGATCCGGCAGTATGCCTCGTAATGCTTGTCGTAGGAGGCGTCCAGTCCGGCGGGCGCAAGATCGAAGGAGTACGAATCCTTCATGATGAACTGGCGGACGCGAAGCAGTCCGCTTTTTGGCCTCGGCTCGTCGCGGAACTTGGTCTGGATCTGATACCAGATCTGCGGAAGCTGCTTGTAGCTGCGCAGTTCGCCGCGCGCAATGTAGGTCATGACTTCTTCGTGCGTCATGCCCAGGCACAAGTCGCGGCCGAAGCGGTCCTTCAGCCGGAACATGTTGTCGCCCATGATGTCCCAGCGGCCGGATTCCTGCCAGACTTCCGCCGGATTCAGCGCGGGCAGCAGCATCTCCTGCGCGCCCATCCGGTCCATTTCTTCCCGCACGATCTGCGTGATCTTGAGAATGGAGCGCTGTGCGAGAAACAGATAGTTGTAGATGCCAGCCGAAAGCTGGCGCACGTAACCGGCGCGAAGCAGCAACTGATGGCTGACAACTTCAGCTTCCGCTGGCGTCTCCCGCAGCGTGGGGATAAAAAGTTTAGACCAATGCATTTTAGGAAATCCGAGTGACGACGGGCGCGGAATCGCGACTCCGCCGGGTTCGAGGAACCCTGATTTTAGCATTACACTGAATACGGACGTGCCCCGCAATCGAGGATTCGAGCGCGGCATGTTCTTGAGCCTGATCCTTGGGAGGATGCATGAAACTGACGAAAGCTCTGCTGGCCGCCGTGATGGCCTGCCTGCTATTGAGCACGATCGCCTCGGCCGACGACAAGAAGATGGCGGCAAAGAAGACCACCGCCGCGACGACCATGAAGAAGGCCGCGCTGGTCGACATCAACACTGCGCCGGAGGCCGAACTGAAAGCGCTTCCCGGCATCGGAGACGCGTATTCGGCAAAGATCATTGCTGGCCGCCCCTATAACGGCAAAGACGACCTCGTGAACAAAAAGGTTGTTCAGCAG
>JBDTTK010000288.1:0-5843 GCA_039930685.1 Bryobacteraceae bacterium
TGAGAACGACCATATCTTCTGCGTCAACCGGATCTTGCACGCGCCCGGCGGCGCAGAAACCGCCGTCGCCACGGCCAACGGTCTGGTGCTGTTCGACGGCGCCGGTAACCCGCGCCGCACCCTGACCAAAGCCGACGGCCTGATCGCTGACCACGTGACGGATGTCGCTTGGCGAAACGGCGGAATGACCATCGCCACGCCCGCCGGCATTACCTTCATGGACGCTTCCGGAACGTCGAGCATCTACGCGTTCCACGGGCTGGTCAACAACCATGCCTATGCACTCGGCACATCCGGCACCCGGACACTGGTCGGGACCCTCGGCGGGGCATCCATGCTCGACGGAAACGTCATCACGGCGAACTTCACCACCGCAAACTCGGGCCTGAAACACAACTGGATTACCGCTGTCACCCGCGCCGGCGACGACTGGTACGTCGGAACCTATGGCGCGGGCGTCCTCAAGCTCGACCCTCTCGGCCACTGGTCCACCTTTCCGGACTGGAAAGGAAGCACCGAGATCAACGCCAACGCGATGGCCGTGACCCCGTCGGCGATCTACGCCGGAACGCTCGGCGGCGGACTCGCCATCTACATCCGGTCCGCCGGGCGCTGGCGCTTCCAACTCGACGGACTCCCGTCATCGAACGTCACCGCCATCGAGGCGAGCGGCGGCAACATCTACATCGGCACGGAAAACGGACTGGTCCGCGTGCCGGAGGCGAACCTTGTTCAATAATTGCGCTCCATCAAAGGCAAAGAGCCGCGAAGAGAATGAACGAAAAACAACAAGAACCGCGAACAAAGTGAGCGGACAAACAACGTGACTGCAATCAACATGAATCGCTGCCCCGCCGTCAGATTCCTGATCGCGCTCTTGCTCGCCGCGCCCGGGCTCATCCGGGCCGACGCCGGAGTCCTCATTCCCTCGACCGCCCGGCAACCCGATCCCGCGATCCTCGCGCTCGACGAAATGTTCATCGATGTCGTGATCGACAACGGCCACGCGCGCGTCCTCGTGCGCCAGATCTTCGGCAACCGCAAAGGCGCCATCCTCGAAGGCAATTACATCTTCGCCCTGCCCTCCCGCGCCATCCTCTCGGACTTCGCCGTCTGGGACGACGCCACCCGCATCCCCGGCGTCATCCTCGAACGAAAGCGCGCCGAGGAACTCTATAACGACATCCGTGCCCAGGCCATCGACCCCGGCCTGCTGCAGATGGGCGAACGCGACGCCGACGAAGCCCGCCGGTCGGCCATCTTCTCGGCGCGCATTGCGCCGATCCCCGCCTGGGGCACCAAGCGCGTCGAGATCGAATACCAGGAACGCCTCGCGGTCGAACAGCTCGAAGGCTTCTTCGCGATCCCGCTCCGGCCCGATGTCTACCGCGCCCAAACCGCCGGACGCCTCACCATGAACCTTGAAGTCCGTTCGAAGCATCCGATGCGCGACTTCCAGATCCTGAGCAACGCGTATCCGCTGCAAATCGGCGAGCGGACGCCGAATCTGGTCAAAGCCACCTTCGAAGGCCGCAACGTTGCGTTCACGGAAGACTTCTCGCTCAAATACGCGCTCGACGGCAGTAAGGGTGATTCGCTCGAAGTCCTCGCTTATCGCGAAGGCTCCGGACCCGGATTCTTCGAGGCTTCCGCACTCTTGTCAAACCCCGCGAATGCGCCCGCCGCCGCTCCGCGGACGGTGATCGCGCTCTTCGACACTTCGCTCTCCATGCAGTGGGAAAAGCTCGAACGTAGCTTCCAGGCGCTCGAGACGCTCCTGCGCGGACTCCGCCCAGCCGATCAGTTCAACCTCCTGCTCTATGCGACCGAAGTCACGCCGCTCTCTCCCGCGCCACAACCGGCGACGCCCGAACACATAGAGAAGGCCCTGACCTTCCTTAAGTCGAGCCGCCTTCGCGGCGCAACCAATCTGCAAGGCGCGCTCGATGCCGCGCTCGCGCAATCCGGACCGGACCCGTATCTCGTCCTCCTCGGCGACGGCGGCGCGACTCGCGGCCTGGTCAATTCCGGCAAGCTCGCCGAATGGTACGCCACGAAGTGGAAGCAGAAGCCCGAAGCGCAGCGCCCCCGCACGTACGTCTTCGGTGTCGGCGACGATGCCAACCTGCCGCTCCTTAAGATGCTCGCCCGCAATAACGGCATCTTCGAATGGGTTCGATCCACCGAGCCGATCGAATTCAAGCTGAACGCGTTCCTCTCAAAGATCGGGCGCAAGCCGGTCGACGGACTGCAACTCGCCGTGACGCCCGCCTCGAACATTGACCTCGTCTATCCCCTGCAGGACGCCGCGTTCAGCGGTACGGTCGCCAGTTGGCTCGGCCAATACAAACAGCCCGGCACCGCCCAATTTGCCGTCAAACAAATGCGCGTGTCCGCGAACCTCCCCGCGCAGGACACGGCGCATCCGTACCTGCCGCGCGATTGGGCCAAGGCCCGCGTCGACGCGCTGCTTGAGAAGATCGAGCGCGACGGCGAAGACGCCGCGACCATCGACGAAATCATTCGCCTCTCGCGGAAGTACAAGTTCGTCACGCCGTACACGTCGTTCCTCGCCGCGCCCCGGGCTCTATTGCGGCCGCGCCTCATCCGCCCCGGCGACCCCGTTCTGCGCGTCAAGACCGACGAATCCATCACCAGCGTCGTCGCCATGTTTCCCTTCGGACTCGTCAAGAAACTCCGCTTTCTCGAAGGCGAAGACACCTGGCAGACCCGGTTCCTCGCCCCCACCGACATGACCGACGGAACCTACCCCGTCCGTCTGATCCTGCGCGACAAGCAAGGCCGCGTCTACAAAGAATCGAAGACCTTCGTGATCGCCAGCAAACCGCCCGTCGTCCGCGTCCAACTCGACAAGGCCCGCTACAAGCGAGGCGAAGCCATCCAGTTCCGCGTCGGCGCATCGCAATCGACGCGCACGATCACCGCCCGGCTCTACGGAACGTCCCCCGTCCACCTCCACTGGAACCCGCAGGCGAATTCGAATACCGGACAGATGGTGGTCCCCACGCACCTGGCCGCCGGATCCTATAAGGTCACGGTCACGGCCGAGGACTTTGCGCACAATATCGGCACGCAGGAGGTGACCCTTGAAGTCCTTCCGTAAACTGATCTCCGAATTCCTCCGGAAACACCGGACGATCGCGATCGGCTCTGCCGCCGTCGTCATCGCCGCCCTCGCCGCGCACGGCGAACTCGCCCGCTGGGTCCAGGACATCGACGGCGCAGGACGCCTCGAAGCCGTCTTCTTCCGGACCGTGACCCTGCCGGGAGGTCCAGTTCCTGTGCGCCGCCCGCCCAAGGAAACCCGCGCCGAACTCGACAAACTGATCGCGAACGCGCCTGCCGACGCCGAGCTGTATTCGCTGCGAGCCCTCGAAGCCGAACAACAACTCGACTTCGCCGCCGCCGAGAACGACTGGAAGAAGTACACGTCCGTCGCCGCCGACACCGCCGCCGCGCGTGTCGCCCTCGCCGATTTCTATCACCGCCGGCTTCGTTCCAACGATGAACTCGGGTTGTTGGCCCTCGCCGCAGCCGAACCTCCGCCAGCAAGCGAGCAGCTTCTTCCGTATTCGCAGCAGCGGCCTTCGCGAATCTACGAACGTATCTTCCGGCTGATCGAGGATCAAGCCCTGCCGATCGATCTGGGGTTCGTCCAGTACCGCCTTTGGATCGCGCGCTATCCCAAAGAAACGGCCTTGTACGCCCGGCTGCACGCCTACGCCGTCGCGAAGAAGCGTTTCGATATCGCAGAGGAAACCACGCGTGGTTACGAACGCGCGTTCCCCGCTGATCCGGAATTTCCGCTGATCAGCCGCGCCGCGGCCGCCTCGGCCAGCGGCGACGTCAACCGCGCCTTGGCGCTCTACGAAGCCGCCTTCCAACCACTTTGGCCCGCCTCCCTCGTCAACAACTACTTCGAGCTGCTGAAGCAGACCGGATCGCTCCGCCGCTTCCTCGGTCAGGCGCGCGCCGCCGCCGCGTCGGACCCCACCTCGATCAACGGACCCGCACGCCTGTTTTACTACTACCAGCAGCAGGGCGACCGCGCCGCCGCTCAACGGGCCCTCGCGGAATTCCGCCAGCGTAAGGATTCGCGCAAAGCCGCCTGGACCGCCGACGAGCTTTCTACTCTCGCCCGCCTGTACGAATCGACCAACAACTGGGACGATGCGGCCCGCTTCTACTACGCGCTCTACAGTCGACCGAATGGTACGCCCGCCGACTCCGAGCGCGGCCTCGGCGGACTCGTCAACATTTTGCTCGCTGCTCCCGAGCAGGGCGTCCGCTTCGGTTCCGGCAACCTCACCTTCTGGCGCGATGCCGCGACCCTCGATCCCCATCCAGGATTCCTCAATGGAATCCTCTCGCTGATCCTCAACTCGTCGGACCCCGCGCAGCGCTACAGTTCCGAGAACCAGGCTTCGCTCGCTTACTTCCATCGCGCCCGCGCTGCCGAGCTGCTCGACGTCTTCGACGCCCGCTTTCCGCAGTCGGCGCAGCGGCCCAATTTGCGCGGCCAACTGATCGACGCCTACGCCGTCTACGGTGACGCCGACGCCGTCATTCGGGCGGGCGCGAAGTTCCTCACCGACTTCCCTTCAGCGCCCAACCGGACCTCGGTCGCCTCGCGTCTCGCCGACGCGTACGCGCAGAAGAACCAGACATCGCAGGAATTCGGGCTCTACGAGGATCTCCTCAAAGAGTTCGCAACGAAGGCATCCGGAGTACCGATCGGCGCGCAGCCACTGGCGAGCGCGGCTCCGCCTCGCGAGTCCGGGGACGGTGAGCCGCAAGCCGAACAGCGGGCCGCATCCATCGTCCGCTCTCCCGAATACGCTCGGATCCTCGACCGCTACCTCGCCCGCCTCATCTCCTTGAAGCGCCTGCCGGACGCGCTCGCGCTCTATCGCCGCGAAGTCGACCGCAATCCGAACGACCCTGGCCTCTACGAACGCCTCGCCGGATTCCTCGAACAGAACAAGATGACCGCCGAAGTCGAAACGGTGTATCAGCGCGCCATCCAGCAGTTCCCCGACAAGACCTGGAGCCAGAAGCTCGCCCGCTGGTATGTCCGCCGCAAGATGACGATGCAGCTCGACAAGTTGACGCAGGACGTCGTCCGCACGTTCTCCGGCACCGATCTCGAAGCGTATTTCCGGGATGCCGTACAGCCCGGCTCCGTCACGCCCGCTTTCTATCTGCAACTGAATCGATACGCCGCGCAGAAATTCCCGCACAACATGAACTTCGTGCGGAACCTGCTGAACTCTTACTCCAGTTCGCCGACCACCAATCCTGCGGCCTACGAAGCCCTGCTCCGCAAGAACTGGTATTACGCGGACGACCTTCGGACACGCTTCTTCGAACTCCTTTCCCGCACCAATCGCCTCGAAACGGAACTGCAAACGCTGCGCGCGCGCGCGCCGCAGGCCGCCGACAATCCGGCCGCCGCGCGTCTACTCGCCGAAGGCGAAACATGGCGCAGTCACTTTGAAGCCGCCGGGCCGACCTTCCTCGCGCTCGAAAACACGTATCCCGCGGACCCGTCGCTCGGCGCGCGCGCCTCGTCTATCGAGCGGTCGCTGGCCGCATTCGAACCCGCCAAGTACGAAGCAGCGCTCGCCGTCGAAGCGAAACGCGAACAAGCCGACCCGCGGAACACGGCCACATTAGCCCGCATTGGCGAAATCGAAGCGGAACGCGACCGCCTCCCGCTGGCAAAACCCGTCTGGAATCGCATCGCCGCCGTCGAGCCCGGCAAGTCCGAGGGCTACCTCGAAGCCGCCAGCGTCTTCTGGGACTACTTCCAGTACGACGAT
>JBDTTK010000289.1:0-5839 GCA_039930685.1 Bryobacteraceae bacterium
GACCTCGTTCTTCAACTGCATTACACAGCGCTCGATACCGACACGACAGACCAGACGGAGGTCGGCCTGGTGGTGGCGCCCGACAAGCCCAAGATGCAGTTGATTACTCTCCAGATCGGCCGCGACGACCTGGCGATTCCACCCGGCGATGCAAATTACCGCGCAACCGCCAGCGGGACGCTGCCTGGCGACGCCATTCTGGTGAGCCTGTTTCCTCACATGCATCTGCGCGGCAGCGCCTTTGAATACGACATCGTCGCGGAGGGCGGCCACGTCGAACCTCTGCTCAAAGTGAAGCCGTACGACTTCTCGTGGCAGCTCACTTACTGGCTGAAAATGCCGCTGCCGCTGAAGAAAGGTACGCGCCTCCGCGTTACCGGATGGTTCGATAATTCCGCGAACAATCCGCGAAATCCGGACCCGAAAGCGGAAGTGCATTGGGGCGAACAGAGCTGGGACGAAATGATGATCGGCTTCTTTGACGTTGCCATCGGCGTCGACAGCGACAAGCGACGGTTCTTCGTCCGCTGACCGTCAGGGTTTGGCGGGCGTAACCGCCTTCGACGCGCCTACCAGCGTTCTGGCGAGCGCCAGGCTTTCACGCGCATCGGGCAGATTCGGATTCAGCCGGACCGCCTCCTCGAAATGCGCAATCGACTCCTCCGCGCGCCCGCCTTCGGCGAGTGCCTTGCCGAGGTTCAAGTGCGCACCGGCGAAGTCGGGCTTCAATCGCAACGCGATTTGGAACTGCTCGATCGCTTCGTTGTAGCGGCTCTCAGCGCCGAGCGCGGTTCCCAGGTTGTAGTGCGAGTCGACGTCGGCGGGCTTCAGGCGGACCGCTTCCGTGAACTGCGCGACCGCCTCCGCCGTGCGGCCCATGCCGGCAAACAGCAGACCGAGCGCGTAATACGCGTCCGCGTCCCTCGGGCTCAGTCGGATCGCCTCGCGCATTTCTTCGACCGCCGCGGAGCGCAGACCCTGATCGGAAAGGCCCCCACCGAGTCCGCGATGGGCGACCGAATTCAGCGGATCGAGCCGCACCGCCTCGCGGTACTCGCGGACCGCCGCTTCCGCATTCCCCTGCCGTAGGAACACGGCGCCGCGGTTGTTGTGGGCTTCGACCGACTCGGGATTCAGTTGCAGCGCCTCTTCGATGTGCGGCAGCGCGTCCTGCGGACGGCCGACCGCGAGGAGAGCCTCCGCCAGGTTGTTCTGCGCGCCGGAGAACTGCGGCCGGATGCGGATGGCGCGTTCGAATTCTCCGATGGCCTCTTCGATCCGGCCCTGATCGCGGAACGCCAGCCCGAGTCCGTCGTGTGCCGTGTAATTATCCGAGGTCACCGCCAGCGCGTGACGAAAAAGAAGTTCGCTATTAGCCCAACGGCTTGTTTGGATCCCGGTTAAGACTGCGCACGCCAGACAGGCGGCGACGGCTGCCGCGACGATCGCCGGTTCAAAGGAAGGCCGCGCGCGAACCACGTCGGCCGCGCCCCATGCGAGGATAATGGCAATTCCGACGAGAGGAAGGTACGCGTAGCGATCCGCGTGCGCTTGCAGTCCGACTTGGACGAATCCAATCACAGGCACGAGCGTTCCGAGATACCAGAGCCAGCCGACCAGCAGATAGGGTCTCTCCTTCGCACCGCGCAAGACGAACCCGGAGATCGCGGCAAGGACGGCGATCGCGGCTCCGACGTGCCAGATGGAGATTTCAGCCGGGAACGGATAGAAGACCGCGAGGTTTACCGGCCAAAACATCTGGATCAAGTAGACGAGATACGAAATCAGCGCATTTCCAAAGCGCGTCGCCTGCGGGATGGTGTCCACCGGAATCACGGCGCCGCCGCGCTGTTGTGCGAGGAAGGTCACCACCGACGACACGGCGGTCAGCGCAAAGAGCGGCAACTTCTCGACGAGACGCTCCTTCCATCCGGCGAATGAAGCCGCGTCGAGCCGCCGCAGCGGCCAGATGTCGAGTAGCAATAAGACGAACGGAAGCGTCACCAGCATCGGCTTCGCCATCAAACCGCACGCGAACGATCCAGCGACCAGAGCGTAGCGCGCCGGTCGCGGGCTCTCGACGTACCGCGCATACGCCCACAGGGTCAGCATCCAGAAGAAGGCGCTCAAGACGTCCTTGCGCTCCGTCACCCACGCGACCGATTCGACGTGCAGCGGATGCAGCCCGAACACCAATGCCACGAACGCGCTGGGCCAGGGCTGCCTGGTCAGCCGGCGCAGCGCCGCGAAAAGCAGCAAAGTGCTCAGCAGATGGAGCAACACGCTAGTAAAGTGATGCCCGCCGGCATTCAGCCCGAACATCTGAACGTCGGCCATGTGCGAAATCCACGTCAGCGGAAACCAATTGGCGTAATCGAAAGACGTGAGCGCCCAGCCGAGGCCGGAAAGCGTCAGGCCGCCTTGCACGTGCGCATTGGCCGTGACGTAATCCGGATCGTCGTAGTTGACGAAATCAAAATGACGCACCTGCGCGAACACCGCCAGGAGGCACACGGCGAGTAAGATGTAAATCGCGAGGTCGGGTGTCCGCGGCGCGCGCGCGGCTAGTTTGGGAAGCGGTTTTTTCTTCACGCGGATTGCTAGTAATTCTTCCAGACGCCCGGCGTAATGAGTTCCCCGAGGTGGCCGTCGGGATCTCGGAAGTAGATGCTCCGACCGCCCTTGGGCCAGACCACTTCGCTTTCGATCGCCACTTCGTTGTCCGACAACCTCTGCTTCCAATCCTCGTACGCATCGGCGTCAATCGAGAACGCGAAGTGGAGATTGCCGTGGCCATCGTGCGCTGGAATCGTTCCTCCGGCGAACGTCACGGGCGACGTCGTAGAGCCTTTCCGGAACACCAGCAACACGCTGCCGGGCGCCACCGCGAATGCCGCGAAGCGGCCGGTTGCCTCGACGTCCAGGACCTCAAAGCCAAAAACGCGCACAAAGAAATCGCGCGTTCGCGCTACGTTTTCGACGTACAGGGACGATTCGGCAACGCCGTGAATGGTCATCAAAGTCAGTCTACAGCGGATGAATGTTCTGGTCGCGCAGCTCGAATTTACGCGGAAATCGGTCGGCTAATTCCAGGCTGTGTGTAACCACAATGAGAATGGTTTTCTGCTCGGCATTGAGGCGCAACAGCAGATCGCCGGCGGATTCCGCCGAGGCACGATCCAGATTTCCGGTGGGCTCGTCGCACAGCATCAGCTTCGGCTTGGTAATCAACGCCCGCGCGATCGCCACGCGCTGCTTCTCGCCGCCCGACAACTCCGCTGGACGGTGGTCCAGGCGATGCGACAGCCCAACCGCTTCGAGCAGTTCCTTCGCGCGCTCGGTGACACCCGCCTTGTCCGCGGAAACGATGGTCGGAATGAGAACATTTTCGAGGACAGTCAACTGCGGAAGCAGGCAATGGTCCTGAAAGACGAATCCGACTTGCTTGTTGCGGAACGACGAGAGCGCCTTATCGTCGAGCGTGTACGGATTCTGTCCGTCGAGCGTGACCTCACCCGATGACGGAGGCTCCAGCGCGCCAAAAACATACAGCAGCGTGCTCTTACCCGTGCCGGACGGTCCGATGATCGAGACAGCGTCGCCCGCACCCAGAGAAAGCGTTACGTCGCGCAGAATGGGCAGCGGTCCCGCCGGAGTGTCGTAATGCTTCGAGACGTTTTTCGCTTGCAGCAAACTTTGATTCTACCCGCAGATGCTCGTCTATGTTGCCCGCCGCTCTATGCTCTCGGGCCGACCTGCACGGATTGCGCCGCCGGATCGCATAACTGCGCATACACCGAAGCCGCTTTCTCGGCCATCCGCCGTGCGCCATATGCGCCGCGCACGCCATCGAATGCGGCGCGACCGACGCGATGCCGGTGATCGTGGCCGGTAACCAGAGCCGTCAGTGCGTCCGTCAGCGTCTCTACGCTGCCTTCTTCGAGTAGGATGCCGCCTTGCGTCCGTTCGACGATCTCAGTGTATGTTCCGCGGCGCGGAGCAATCACCGGCGTGCCGGCCGCCATGGATTCGAGCAGCGAGAGACCCTTTGGATCGTCGTAGATCGCCGGAATGCACATGATGTCCAGCCCTTCGAGGAACGCAATCTTCTCGGCGCGGTCTACGACTCCGTGATACGCGAATTGATCCGCCAATCCCCAATCACTCATCTGATGGTCGATGCCTTCGAGATAATGCCGGTGCTCCGGCGCCAAGTACCCGGCGACATCCAGGCGCGTCGGCGGAACATCGCCTCGCTCACGCATCCGCTTATAGGCGTCGCAGAGCAGGTGGAGTCCCTTTTCGGGCGCAACGCGCGTCAGGAAACCGACGCGGACCGGATCCGTATTGTGGAGCGGTTTGGCGAATTCGCGGTAGCCGTCGAAATGGATCCCCAACGGAACCACGTCCATCTTTTCGTCCGGTATTTCGAGGTAGCGCGCCATGTGGCCCGCGTAATAATCGCTCACCGCGAGAAAGCGATCGACATAGCGGACGTTCTCGCGGATCCGCGCGATGGCTTGCGACCGATAGGGTTCCGGCAGACCGTCGATGAAAATGTCTTCGCCCTGCAGCGTGCAACAGATCGGACGGTCGAGGGCTTCGCGCAGGGGTTTTGCGAGTGAGATCACCAACGAGTACGGCAGGTGAATGACGTCCGGACGCTCCTCATGCGACAGCCATTCGATGAGCTTGTGGAGTTCTTTCCGCAGGTTGCCTTCTTCGCCCTCGAGCATCGAGACCGTCATCTCGCCGAGAAACTTCGGATTCACGGGAATTGTCGAAAGCGCCGCCTTCTTGAGTGCGTACTTCGAGTCCCACAGCCGGTCGACGATCCAGGGAGTGTGGCGGAACAGCGCCGAGTGCTGCTGCAGGTAGACGCTGATGCCCCCGAAGAACACGCGACCCATCGAGACGTTTTCTTCGTCGGTTCTGGTGGGCGTGTACAGGGGCAGAAGCGTGACGTCGTGCCCCATGCGAATCAACTCCATGGCGAGGGCGTTGTCGCGCAGACACGACCCGCAATACATGTTGGCGGCGCCCGCCGTGAGTTGAAGAATTCGCATTCCTTCGAGCCCGCGCCAGACCATCGTAGCATCTGCGCGTTTCTTTTCAGACGCTTGAGCGGCCGAAAGGTCGCAACTTAATCGCTGTCCGCTGGCGGGGTGCAGGTGTTCGGTTTTGCGACAACTAGGTTTTTAGTAGACCAGCACAATCAGCAAGTTAGGGGTGGACCGCAACCTGCTCTCTGCATCCGCAATGTCTACTCTGCTGCAGGACCTCCGATTCGCCTTGCGGACGTTTGGCCGCAATCCCGGTTTTGCGATCGTCGCTGTGCTGACTGTCGCACTCGGCATCGGCGGCAACACCGCGATGTTCACGCTGGTCAACGCTGTGATCCTCAAATCGCTCCCGGTGCGCGCGCCGGACGAACTCGTCGTGATTGGCTCACGCGACGCGGACAGCGGATCGGACACCAGTTTCTCCTATCCGATGTACCGAGACCTGCGCGACCGAAATACGGTGCTGTCGGGCTTGCTCGCCCGTGGACATGCCAACTTCAGCGCGAGCGACGGCGCGACCAGTGAGCGCCTCGACGGCGAACTGGTATCCGGCAACTACTACGACGTCCTCGGAGTGCATCCAGCGGCCGGCCGCTTCTTCACGCAAGAGGACGACAAGCCGGAGTCTCCGGCGGTGGCCGTTCTGTCCTGGGGCTACTGGCAGCGGCGTTTTGGCGGCGAGCGTTCCGCCATCGGCCGTGAGCTCGAATTGAACGGACATCGCGCCACCATCATCGGCGTCTCGCCGCGCGAGTTCTACGGAACCAACCTCGGCA
>JBDTTK010000290.1:0-5832 GCA_039930685.1 Bryobacteraceae bacterium
GCATCCACCCACAGACCGCAGGCGAGCGCGATGAGGTCGTCCAGCTCTTTCAGCCGCCACTTGGCGAGGGGATCGTCGATTTTGGCGATCAGCGGGCGGGCCTTGAGCAACAGCGGCACGATTTTATCCGGCGTCTTGGGGTCGTAGCTGCGTTTTGCCTCCGCGAAGATTGCACCAATGGCCGCGCCGTCGGGGAACCGCGACCAGGTGAGATTGACGTCGTCGAAGGGGTCGTTCGCCGCTTTCAAGCCGGCGATGTGGACGAGGAAGTTCTTCTGCGAACCCTTGCGCTCAGGCGAACCCATCGCCTGGCTGCGATGCTGGCTGCGGCTCATGCCGGCGATTTCGCCAAATGAATAACCCAATTCCGGAGCATATTCGCCGGTATCGATGACGAGCCGATCCGTGCGTTTCGCTTCTTCGCGTTCCTGTTCGGCGGTAAATGCGAAGGTATTGAACAGCAGCCGCTTGGGTGTCCACGGTTCGACGGAGTCCAACTGCTCCGGGAAATTCGCTGGATCGCCGGCCATCGAAAAGGCTTGCTTGCCGAGTATGGCGGAAACCTGGTGTTGGCCGTGGCCATCGCGCGGCGTCCCGGAAAAACGGAGAACGATGACGTCGGGGCGGAAGCGGCGGATGTTCCAGACAAGGTCCGCGAGGATTTTTTCGCGCGGCCATTTATTCAGAGTCTCTTCGGCGGTTTTCGTGAATCCGAAGTCGATGGCGCGAGTGAAGTACTGTTCGCCTCCGTCGATCTTACGCGCGGCGAGCAGTTCCTGGGTGCGGATGAGGCCGAGCAACTCGCCCTGTTCCGGTCCGATGAGGTTTTGGCCGCCTTCGCCTCGGGTGAGCGAGAGATAGGCGGTCCGCAGATGGCGTCCGCGAGCGAAGTAGGCGATCAGCGCGGTGTTCTCGTCGTCCGGATGGGCGCCGATCATCATGACGCTACCGACGATGCTCAGATGGTCGAGGGCCTGCTCCATCTCCTGGGCGCCGGCAACGTTGCGTTGCGCGTGTGCCGCCTGGACACTCAAAAGCAGACTGATCCAAAAAACAGGAATACACTGAAGAGTACGTAGGGTCACGGGAGTAATCTCTTATCTTACGGCCTTCGGGTGATTCTCAAGATGCCTGAGGGACGAAAAACGATGCCGGGACTTTGGGATCAGGCCCTTTCACACGCACGGAAGTGGATGGATGGCGACCGTCCGGAACCACGGATTGGCCTGGCGCTCGGCGGCGGATTCGCGCGCGGCATCACGCATCTCGGTGTTCTGCGGGTTTTCGAGAAGCATCACATACCGGTCAAGTACCTGTCCGGCGTGAGCGCCGGCTCGATTGTCGCTTCGGCTTACGCCAGCGGCACGCCACTCGCTGAGATTGAGCGGATCGCCCGCAAGATGCGGTTCAAAGATGTCGCCGGTTGGACCATCAATCGGCTGGGACTCGCACAGAGCGAACGCATGACGCCGTTCCTCAAGCGGCTGCTCAAGGTCTACAACTTCGAAGAGATGCCGATCCCGCTGGCGATTGTCGCGAGCGATTTATTGAGCGGCGAGTCGGCCGTGTTTCGCGACAAGGGCGACGCGCTGTTGCCCATTCGTGCCAGTTGCGCGTATCCGGGCATGTTTCCGCCGATCCGGCACGAGGGCAGGCTGCTGGTCGACGGCATGGTCACGATGGACGTCCCCGCGCCCCCGCTGCGGACGATGGGCGCGACCCACGTCATCGCGATTTCGTTGCCATCACCGGCAGAAGCTTTCGATCCGCAGAACATGCTGTCTGTCATCAGCCGGTCGTTCCAAGTTCTTACGCAGAGAACGGAAAGCCAGTGGCGCCGCTCGGCGGACCTGGTACTGAGCCCTGACGTCCGCAAGATCGGTTGGGACGGTTTCGAGAACGCCGATCAGCTGATTGAGGCGGGTGAAGTCGCCGCGAGAGAAGCGCTGCCGGCGATCCAGCACTGGTTTGCGGACGCGGCGGCCAAAGCAGAGAACATTGTGCCTCCTCCGCCTCCGCATATCCGACTGCGGCTCGACGATTGAGGCGCGGATACCTGCGTCCAAGCGACCGGGCATATGCGACCCGTACGCGCAACGCGCCGGCTATTGGGACGTGCCCGTCGGACTCTCGGTCTGGATCACGCGCCGCGGACGCGGAGTGGGAACGAAAGAAGTCACCAGGCTCTCGTTGCCATCTTTGTCGATGGCCTTCACGCCGAAAGTCCATTCGTCGATCGACACGTCGGGGAGAGTAACGTCCTTGGCTTTGCCTACGAAGACTTCGCGTTCCCAGCGGGGCGCAAGGGTCGAGCGCATGACGATTGCGTAGCCGAGCAGATCTTCTTCCGGGGTTTGCTGGAAGCGGACCTGGGCGTCGTAGCGGGACTTTCCGCGGGTGAGCATCAGGGAGGGCGGAAGTTTTCGACCGTTGCGTTCCAGGATCTCGGTGACGGCGGGAGCCATCGGCGCAAGTGCAAGACTTGCTGAGGCCGCGGCGTTCACGCGCGCGACGCGAACGATGTAAGGCACAGAGGTATTGGCAAAGGCATCGGTGACGGTGTGCTGATGCGCGTAGTTTTCGGCCGGGGTCGAGAGGCGCACAGCGCCAAAGCCTTCGTGATGGAACGGCGTGTGATCGCCGCCGCGGCCGAGGCGGTCGGCGCGGAAGATAAGGTCAACCTTGAAGCCGGGGACGTACCGGTTACCGGCCTCTTCGATGTAGCGAGCAACCGCCCGCGATTCGGAATCGGAGGGTTCGTCGGAGAAGACATTGACGCGGCCGTTGTCGATGCGGCCGTTTCCGGAGAGTTCGCTGCCGACGATATCGTTGTTCAGGACCGCTTCGATCTTGTCGCCGTTCTTCTTGGCGTTCGCAGCGTATAAAGTACTGCCGACGAGCCCGACTTCTTCTCCCGCGAACGCGACGAAGACCAGCGTCTTATCGAACGTATGCCGGCTCATCACGCGGGCGAGTTCCATGACGACAGCCGTGCCGCTGCCGTCATCGGTGACGCCGGGCGCGTCCTGCTTTTGGTAGTCGATGTCCGGGGGGGCGGCCGGCGCCTCGCCGGGAGCGAATCCTCCGCCTTGTCCTGACTGGGCGCCCGGGCGGCGGTTGATGACGAGCGAATCGTAGTGGCCGGTGATCAGGATCTGCTCGTCCGGGCGGACTTTGCCTTTGAGGACGGCGACAACATTGTAGAGATCCATCTCGCGCGCGATGCGGTCCTGCTTCTTGACCTTGTAGCTGTCGAAACGGACTTCGAGGCGCGGGCTATAGCTCTGAAATTCCTTGAAGATCCATTTGCGGGCGGCGCCGATGCCCCGCTCCGGATCGTCCTGAGAGGAAAGGACGTGGCGCGTGCCGAAGGCTTCCAGACGTTTGAGGATCGCTTCGATCTTCTTGGCGTCGACCTCTTCCGTGATCTTTACGATCTCCGGATTCAACGACTTGTACTGGCCCCAAAGCGGCGCGCCCAGGCACACAACCGCCCACAACACCCTGCGATTCATATCCGGGATAGACGCCGCTCGGAGCGCGAAGGTAACCTTAGCGGGCCGCGTAAGCCTTGGAATATTTATTCCGCGAGTTGGTGACGGTAAAGCCGCCGCTCGATTCGGCTACGACTTTGATGAACTTCCCTTCGCAATTGTCTTCGGTGTTGGCGATGTAGGTGTCGCTGACGTTCCCGGCCGCGCCATTATCGACGGCGTAGTGAAGCTGCCAGATGTCCTCGAGCCCGGGCGAAGCCTTGAGCACGTCAAAGGCGCTGCGCGTGCCGCCTTTCTTCGCGCCGTTGTTAACGATCGCGACGCGCGGAGCCATCGCCTGCACCATCGCCGCGGGGCTGTCTTCGCCGCCGTGGTGCGTGGTGATATAGAGATCGGCCCGGCCGACTTGATTCGCAGGGCACGCCAGCTTCATTTGGCGGTTCCAGGTAAGGTCACCGAGATCGACAAACCGGAACTTGCCGAACTCCAGGGTGAAGCCAATTGAGTAGGCGTTCTCGTTCTGGTCGTCGTACTCGCCCGGCTTCTGCGTGGCGCACAGGGGATTCGGCGCTCCGCCGCCGGAGATCACCTCGCCGTCCGAAGCTACGATTTTGATCTCGACGCCTTTAAGCGGGACGCTGTCGCCCGGCTTGACGGCGCGGTTCTTCGTCAGTGCAAGGGCCTTGGCGTAGTCGTCGTTCAGGATGGTGGCGCTCCGATTCGATTCGGAGTTTTTCCCGTGGTCGAGGATCACGCCGATTGGCATCTTCTCGGCGAGGGCAAGGACACCGCCGGCGTGATCGGCGTGGAAATGAGTGATGAGCAGAGTATCGATCCGTTTGACCTTGGCAGCTTTGGCCGCGGCCACAATCCGGTTGAGATCGCGTCCGTTGCGACCGGACCAGCCCGCGTCGATCATGAGCGAATCGCCGGACGGTCCGACAATCAGAACCGACTGGCCGCCTTCGACGTCGATGAAAAAGATCTCGAGCGGCTTGGCCGCAAACAGGGCGAACGAGAAGAGCGCGAGTAAGATAAGGATCTTCATCAACTGCATTGACGCAGATGCTAGCATAACGATCCGGAACTCGCGGCCGGGTTTTGTCGTATAAGTGAACAGAGCGATGGCTTTCTGTACCCAATGCGGCAACGCGGTCGGCGATTCCGATCAGTTCTGCGGAAAATGCGGTTTCCGTCAGGTTCCTGTCGCTGGTGGTCCGTCGCCGCAGTCTTCGCCGCGCGGGGCGTCTCAACAGCCCGGGCCTGATTAGTTATGGGGAATCAGCCAGCGGACGGCGTCGCTGCTCTGCTACATCCCGATGGCCGGGTGGGTCTTCGCCATTGCCGTGCTGGCGACCGATCGCTTTCGCCGCGATCACGACGTACGGTTCCATGCCTTTCAGGGGCTATACCTTTTCGTTGCGTGGCTGCTGATCGACATGGTGCTGTCGCCGATTCTGTTCTTTCCCGGGTTCCACGAATTTCCGCTGCGGGTGCTTTTCACCTCAATACTCCATTTGAGCGTCTACGCCGGATGGATTTTCATGATCATCAAGGTCGCCAAGGGCGAGATGTTCAAGCTGCCGATTCTTGGCGAACTCGCGGACCGGTCCGTGTCGGAACAGGGCCTTTAGGACTCACAGGTTCATCGCACAGCGCGGATCATCGCTCGACCCGAATCTCTTGCGAAGCGCTTCTGCAGGTTACGCGCCAGCGGATAGCCGAGGCGAGCCAGAGGGTGCGCGGGGCGGGAAAAAGCCAGCAGGTCGTAGTGCACTGCACCGCTAGCCAAGTTCCACTCGACGGAGAACCGCTCTTCCCCGCATTCGGCGTGGGCAGGCAGCGTGCCGTAGGCAAAGCCGAACGTCCGGATCGCGCCTTCCTCGGCGTCGATGATGTATACGACCCTTGCGGCGTTCAGCGAGAAAAAGCCGAAGTGGCGCACCAGGATCCCGACGGTCGCGCCCACTTCCGGTGCGGTCTCGGGATGCAGGAGTTGGACCCATCCCAACTCGAACATGCTCCATCGCCGAAGTGCAAGGCATGCGCTGTCGAAGACCGCCTGGCCCTCACCCAGGTAGAAGCGATGGTGATCCACCGTGTAGCCAGGAGGCGATCCGGCTCGGGATGCGCCGGCTTCCGGGTACGATAAAGATTCACTCTTCTGCGCTGCGAGAAACCGCCGGATTTGTTCGGCGGGCGGCCTGGAGAATCGAAACATGCGGGATCGAGGCGCCGTGAAAGGTGCGGCGGCCTCACCCGCAGTATACACAGGATCGTCTGTTTAGTATAATTATGCAGGGACGTGAATAATTACTCATCGACGCCCGGCGCGATC
>JBDTTK010000291.1:0-5822 GCA_039930685.1 Bryobacteraceae bacterium
CCAGATCCGCCGATCCCTGCTTCTGCGCCAGGTATCCGTCCGCGAGGACATACCCGCAGTAACTGAGCGCCAGGAATCCGGCGGTCCATAAGGTGTACTCGATGGTTTTGATGGTGAGCCGCGACATGGCTGAACTTCCTTAGCAGTTAGCTGGTCCGCTTCCGCATCCCGTAGGCGGCGGCCAGCGATCCGAGTCCGAACAGTCCGTAAACCGCAAACTGACTGGCAGTTTTCGGCATCGGGTCATTGGGAGTCGTTTCGGTGGGCCGTTGGGCCTGATCCTGGTCCGCAACTGGACTCGGTTCGTCTGCGGCCATGTCGGCGACGATCGCGCCCTCATCGGTCAGTGCCACAGGGGCGGTCGCCTCATCGGAGTGGTCCACTGCCTGGACCGGGGCGGGGGTCATCGCGCTTTCAGTGACTTCGTTGACTTCGTTTTCTTCGTTTGAGTTCAGTGTCCCGGCCGGTGCGGGACCCGCATGAGCTACGACCGCGTTCGAGTAGGAGGTGTCGGCGGTGCCGTTCGAAGAAAGCAACACCTCTCTGGTCTTGGGGTAGGCGAACTCGCGTCCGGTATTGTCACCAGGGTAGAACCATGCTTTGATCGGCGGCGGCTGACCGACGTGCGATTCGTAAAACGTAAAAATTGTCTTTTCGGGCGTGTTCAACCGAATTTTAGGGATCGCCAAAATCGTCGCGTAGACATGGTCCTGGCGCTCATTGCTGATTTGTACGATGTTGCGATCGGACGACGAGTCCACCAGGCGGAAGGTATACGTACCGGCGCTTAGAACCTTTCCTGGAATTTCGACGGGGCCGGAAAATGTGACGTATGTTTTCTTGTCCCATTGGTCAGCCCATGCCACCGTGCTAAGCGACGCAGCAAGCAAGGCACAACTTGCGAGTCTCGCGCCGTGTCCCTTGATCAAAGAATGAAAGTGTTTCATGGATACTCCTTTGGTTCGTTGTTTGTCTCTGGTGACCGTCGTTGCGGCAACCTTGTACGACACCATGGAGTGCAGATGGAGTGCCAAACTCATTTGTCCGTTCGAGAACAATACTTTGCGGCCGAACGATGCCTCGCCGGCTGGAAATAGTTTCCGGTCAGAACAGCGGAAGCGGCAAGATGCGGGTGATTCCAAACTGCACGACGTTCAATTCTGCACAAAACAACGGTGCCCGCGGATTGGAGAATGGACCCTCCATTCCGCGGGCGTCGTTCGTACGGCCAACGCGGCTCGCTGACTTACTCGAATCGCAGGGCGTCGATCGGATCGAGGTTGGCGGCTTTCCGCGCCGGATAGAACCCGAAGAACACGCCAATCAACATCGAGAAGATCGCCGAGCCAAACACCGCCAGCGGTGAAATCGATTGCGGCCATGAGAACACGATTGCCAGCGTGAATGACGCGGCCAGCCCGAGGACAATCCCGATGAGCCCGCCTAGCAGTCCCAGCACTAGCGCTTCGATTAGGAACTGATACTGTACGGCCTTGGACCGCGCGCCGACTGCCATGCGGATACCGATCTCGCGGGTCCGCTCGGTTACCGAGACCATCATGATGTTCATGATCCCGATGCCGCCCACCAACAGTGACACGGCCGCGATCCCGCCGAGGAGCATGGTCATCACCTTCGACGTTTCGGCCGCCGTTTCGGCGACTTCGGTCAAGTTGCGCACCGTAAAGTCGTCGACCTGGCCCTGGCGAAGGTTATGCCTGGCTCGCAGGATCGCGCCGATTTGCTGCTGGGCGTCGACCGTGAGTGTGTCGCTCGCGGCCGAAAAATACGCCGTCGGAATGTAAGTGGTCGCCTGCAGTTTCTTCATCACGGTCGTGTAGGGAATCAGCATGGTGTCATCCTGATCCTGGCCGAACTGGCTTTGGCCGCGCGCCTGCAGCACTCCGACTACGCGGAAAGGCAGGTTGCGGACGCGAATCGTCTGGCCGATCGGATCCGCGCCGAGGAACAGCTGGTTGACCAGCGTCTGGCCGATGATAGCGACCCGGGCCGCGCTCCGCACGTCGCTATCGGTGAAGAATGCGCCCGAAACCGCATCACGGGCGCGGATGCTCGGATAGTTCGAATCCGTACCTTCCGCGCGGGTCGTCCAGTTTTGATTTCCGTAGACGAGCGTGACGGAACTGGAGATGCTTGGGCTCGCCTGAGAGACCGCGGGCGCATTCTTGAGAATGGCCTCGACGTCGTCCGGAGTCAGCGTCGTGCTGGTTCCCGCGCCGCCGCGGACGCCTCCGGTCCGCTGGCTTCCGGCGGAGACGATCAGCAGGTTCGTCCCCATGGACGCGATCTGATCCTGCACCTGTTTCTGCGCGCCTTGTCCGAGGCTGACCATCGCGATCACCGAGCTTACGCCGATGACGATCCCGAGCATAGTCAGTGCGGACCGGCCTTTGTTGCGCGCCAAAGCGCGAAGAGCAATTTTCAGCACTGGGAAGTTCATGAGAAGGTCGCCTCCAATTCGGGTTCGCTCACAGTGGCGGCAAGTTCGACGGCCGCGTCCCGGCGATTGCGCACCGCTTGATCCAGCAGGATTCGTCCGTCCTTGACTACTACGATCCGGCGCGCGTACTGCGCGATGTCCGGTTCATGGGTGACCACGACGATGGTGATTCCAGCGTCCCGATTCAAGCGCTGGAATACGCTCATGATCTCGATCGCCGTGTGGCTGTCCAGATTTCCCGTGGGTTCATCCGCAAGCAGCAGCGACGGGTCGTTGACCAGCGCGCGGGCGATCGCCACGCGCTGTTGCTGGCCGCCGGACAACTGATTCGGATGGCTGTCCTCTTTGTGCCCGAGGCCCACCTCGCCGAGCGCCTTGCGGCTGCGCCGGAGCCTTTCGTCCGCAGGTACCCCGCCGTAGATCAGCGGCAGCTCGATGTTCTCGAGCGTGCTCGTCCGGCGGAGGAGGTTGAAGCCCTGAAAGACGAACCCGATTTTCTGATTGCGGATGTCGGCGCGCTCGTCCTTGCTGTACTGGGAGACGTCGTTGCCGTCCAGCAGGTATTCGCCGCTGGTCGGACGATCGAGGCAGCCGAGGATGTTCATCAAGGTCGACTTTCCCGAGCCGGATGCCCCCATGATGGCGACAAACTCGCCCGGTTCAATCTGTAGGGAAACGTCCCTAAGGGCATGGACACGAACCGCGCCGGTGTCATACACCTTGTTGATATTTCGTAACTGAATGACGGGTTCCATTAGCGCTTTCCTCCCTTCGTGGCTCCACCGAACATGGGGTTCCGCGCCGCCTGTTTCGGCGCGGACTGTCCCGCAGCGAGCGCCGGAGTCGCGACGCGGTCGCCCGCCTGCAAACCGCCGCTGACCACTTCCGTCGAGACTCCATCGCTGAGGCCGAGCTTCACGCGTACCGGCTGCAGCGTCTCGCCTTGCACTTTCCAGAGGACCGTTCCCCGGGCTTCCCCAGCGGGCCTGGCCGCCTTGCCTTCACCCGCGGGCCGCGGCGTTTTCGCCGTTGCCGGAGCGGCGTTGTCCGGCCGGAAGCGCAGCGCCGAGTTCGGCACCAGCAGCACGTCCTTGCGGTCGGCGACGGTGACCGTGACGCTCGCGGTCATGCCAGGCTTCAGCTTTGCGTCCGGATTCGCAACATCAATCACGGCCGTGTAGGTAACTACGTTCTGTACCGCTTGTGGCGCCAGCCGGATCTGGGCGACCTTCCCGTGGAAGGTGTCCGACGGAAACGCATCGACGGTGAAGTCGACGGCGTTTCCCGCCAACAACTGGCCCACGTCCGCTTCGTCGATGTCCGCCAGGACCTGCATTTTGGTGAGGTCGTTGGCAATCAGGAACAGCACGGGCGCCGACAGGCTTGCCGCGACCGTCTGGCCCACATCCACGTTGCGCGATACCACTACGCCGTCGATCGGCGCCTTAATATAGGTGCGGTCGAGATTGACCTGTGCGACCTGGACCGCCGCTTGCGCCTGGGCGGCGTCCGCCTTGGCGGCCTCTGCCTGCGCGCGCGCCGACTGTGCCTGGGCCGCAGCCTGGTTCATCTGCGCGACGGCCTGTTGTTTCCCGGCTTCCGCCTGAATCACGGCCGATTTGTCGAGATCGATTTGACGCCGCGCAAGAACCTGCTCTTTGACCAGATTCTCGTTCAGTTCCGCGGTCCGCTTCGATTCGCCGACGACGGCGTCCGCCCGGTCGACGTTCGCCTTGGCGGAAGCGGTGGCTGCATCTGCGCTGGCCACTGCCTGGATCGCGGATTGCACACGCGCCTGCTGGCTGAGATAGCTCGACTTGGACTGCGTCAACTGCGCCTCAATCTGCGTCGGCTCCAGGCGGGCGATCAATTGCCCGGCTTTCACGTGATCGTTGAAGTCGACCATGATCTGCGAGACCACGCCGGAAACCTGCGTGCCAACCTGCACGGTGGTCAGCGCCTGCACCTTGCCGGTCGCGCTGATCGTCTTCTGAAGATTGCCTTTTTGGATTTCGGTCGCCGTGTACGCGGGCGCGGCGGCGGGCGTAGCCATCCACCACGCGCCGACGCCTATGGCCGACGCGAGGACCAGTCCGCTGCCGGCCAGAATCCACGGCTTGCGGGACGGCTTCCGCGTGAAGAGGCCTGATTTTCCGGCGCTGGGCTCTTTGGCCGCATCCAGGGCTTTCAGTTGGTTCGCATTTTCCAGTACGCCTGCCGTGTTCATGACCTGATCTCCTCTTCCGCATCCAGAATGTCAGGCGAACGTAAAGGATCCGTGTGGGGAATGGGCCTCCAATGTAAAAGTTCGGTTAAGACGCGATCGGTGCGGTTAGCATGTGAACAGGACATGCAGAGATGACTGAAACGCAAGGGCAAACCCGCCTTCTGCTCATCGATGACGACGAGAAGCTTGGACGGCTCCTGACGGATTATCTGGAGCCGTTGGGATACGCCGTCGATGTAGAGCACCGCGGGGACTCGGGGCTAAAGCGCGCCCTCGAAAGCGATTACGCGGCGATCATCCTGGATGTCATGCTCCCGGGCGGCAACGGGTTCGATATTCTGCGCGAATTGCGCAAGCGCTCCCAGGTTCCGGTGCTGATGTTGACGGCGCTGGGCGAAGAGCCCGACCGTATCGCGGGGCTCGAAATCGGGGCTGACGATTACCTGCCCAAGACGTTTTCGACCCGCGAATTGCTCGCGAGACTGCGCGCGGTGTTGCGCCGGTCGGTCGAAACCAAACAGCGCTCAGAGCAAGCCCAGCCCGCGCCGGTCTCGGTCGGCAGCCTGTGGATCGACCCCGGCGCGCGGATTGCGACCATCGACGATCAACCCTTGACGTTGACGCCCATCGAGTACGACATCCTGCTGTCACTGGCGGGCTCGGCGGGCCGCGTGAAGTCGCGCGAACAACTTCTGCTCGACGTGGCGGATCGCGACTTCGAGTCCTTCGACCGCTCGATTGACGTGCACGTGTCGTCGCTTCGGAAGAAGCTTGGCGACGATCCCAAAACGCCGCGCTTCATCGAAACCGTTCGCGGAGCCGGATACAGAATGCGAAAGCCCGGAGCGGACGAGCCCGCATGAACCCCCGCTTTCCGTTGCGCGCGAAGATCCTGTTCCTGGCGGTGGCGAACCTTACCTTGCTGGGGATCGGGCTCACGATTTTCGTACAGGTGCAGCTTCAGCAGGAGTTCCAATCCTTCCTGATGGCGGCGGCCAGGGAGCGAATCCTTTCGGTCGCCCGGCAGTTGGCGCTCGATCTCGAAGAGGCGCCACCGTCGACCAAGGACGATCTGCTGCGGCGATATTCCGCCGCGCAGGGCGTCGGATTTGCGCTCTATAGCGCCGAAGGAGA
>JBDTTK010000292.1:0-5817 GCA_039930685.1 Bryobacteraceae bacterium
CGGATTGACGGAGCGACGGCGGTGGAATGGGGTCTCGCCGACGTTCTTGCGAGCGCGGGCGACTTACGGGATAGGGCGCGGGAGCTGGCGGAGGAGATTGCGTCGTGCGCTCCGCTGGCGGTGCAGTCGACGAGGGCGACGCTGCGGCGCGGTTTGGCGGAGGCGGTCCGCGAGCAAACCAGTCATGAATTCGCGGAGCAGAGTTGGCTGGCGCGGACCGAAGACCATGCGGAAGGCATCCGGGCGGTCGGCGAGCGACGGGCGGGTCAGTTTCAGGGGAAGTAGCAGTTCGCCGGTGCGAAGGGCGGTCCGCGGAAACGAGGCGTTCTAATCGCCCTTTTTCGCGAGCGTTGATTTGGCGGCGGCGTGTCCCGCCGAGTACAGCGTGAGCGTCCCCGCGTTCGGCGGTGACATCTCAAACTTGGTGCCGGCGGGAAGCGAAACCGGGGCCTCGTAGAAATAGGTCCTGGCGTGTTCCTTCTTGTACTTGAAGATCCAGATGATCGGCTCGATGCTGCCGTCCGGCCGCTCCGCAATCACTTGGAATGAGGCGCCGTCCTTCAAGCCGTTCGGCCGGACGGCAAGGACCTTGGCGGGGGCGGCTAGTTTCGAGCTCTTTGAGATGAGAATCTCGCTGCCGCCTGGCGGCCGGACTGGGTCGCTCTTCGTGAACACCGGTTTGTTCGCCGGAAGAAGATTGACGTCGCCTTCGGGAGCGCCACCCTCCACCCACGCGGCGATGATCGTGATCTCTTCCTGCGTCAGCGCGTTGTCGTGCTGGAACTTGCCGAAGCCCTTCATCGCGCCCCAAGGCGGCATGCGGCGTTCGTTGACCTCTTCCTTGATCGCCTTCGCCCATGGACGCGCCTCGTCATACGTCATCAGGGACATCGGCGCCTTGCCGCCGTCATGGTGGCACGACGCGCATCGCTTGTAGACACTTCTCGAAATCTCACGCGAGAACGTGATCTTGGTCGTAATGACGTCGTGCGCCTGCGCGGCGGCGAGCGTCGCAAGAAGCATGCAAAGAAGCCGCATAACTTAGTATCAACCCTTACTCAACGGTCTCGCGCCGATGCGCGAGAGCTATTCGGCGCGCGGTGGTTGCCGTTGGTAAAAATTCTTGCTGGTGACGCGCGGATCCACGATGACGTCGAAGAATCCGACCAGCATCTCTTCCCAGCTCTGCTCTCCCCAATGGACGGTGGCCGTGGGGTCGGGATTCGCGGGATTGTTCTTCGAGTTATCGAACGTAGCTTTCGCAAACACCTTTGCGCCGGCAGGCAACGAAATCGGTTCCGCCAGTTTGTAGGAGAGCTGCCAGCCGAGATCCCAGCTTTTCAGCTTCAATGGAGTCTCTTTGTGGCCGTCCGGATAAACGATCTCGTACTCGAACTGCTTCCCGCGGAAGTGCATGTGCGGGAAAAAGCTGATGATCTTCACCGGATTGATGATCGGCGTCATCCCGGTGGCGACGTAATTCGGATCGCCCGGCGGGATCTCCAGCCGGTTGTTCAAGGCGGCGACGGTCAGAATCTTTTCGGTCGGCGTCTGCTTTGCGAACACGATTCCGATCTTGGTCTTGTCTTCTCCGGCCGTCCCGTTGGTCGTGTAATGCATCTGGAAGATGATGTCGCTGCCGGCTTTGATCAGCTTTCCCTGCCCCGGCTTCCAGATATCGGGAACCATTCCCGGCGTGTAGATGGTGAGCGTCTCGTTCATTCCGCCGGTCGTATTCGCGAACCGCTGGCCCTCTGACTTCACGGCTGGAACGAAGGGCACGCCGGGTTTCGCGTCTTTCAACCAGCGGTCTCCAGGCTCACGGATCCACATGACAGCATGATGGACTACGCCGCGGTTGCTCGGACGCACTTCCACTTCCTGGACCCATTTGTCTTCGGTGAACCCGGTGGGGACCACAATGTACTGATACTCGATCTCGGCCTTGGCGGGAAGCGGGAAGGCCTGCGGCATCGAAAGCACAACGTCCGGCTTGTCGATGTTCCAGCCTTCAATCCATTTGCGAGGCGCCGGAGAGTCTTTACGGTCGCCTTCCTTGGCGCCACCGTCGGCCCAGGCCGCAAGGGTTTGGATCTGCTCTTTGGTGAGCGAGCGGTCGTTCGAGAACTTGCCGAAGTGCGGGTCGGCGGGCCACGGCGGCATTTTCTCCGTGAGAACAGCCTGCTTGATGGACTTCGCCCAGGGGCGGGCTTGCTGATAGGTGAGTAGCGGCATCGGCGCGACTTCGCCGGGCCGGTGGCATTCCTGGCAATGGCTTTGAAGGATGGCCTGGACGTCCTTGTGGAAGGTCACTTCTTTCTTCGGCTTGCCGGTGTCGGCGGCGAATAGCGACAGACACACCACGGGCGTCAGACTCAACAAACGAGGAAACATCCAGGCGACTCCTTGTGCAATAGGCCCAGCTTGGAGTGGGCTCGGGTTATGGTCTACCGCAGCGGCGAGACCAATACGAGGCTCGCCGCCCGGAAATATGTACTATTCCGCGGCGCCCGAAGGCTTCGTGCGGAACAGATCCATCGGATTGCCTTTGGCGTCGATGGCCACGTCGAACCAGCCGATCATCATCTCTTCCCAGCTCTGGTCGCCCCAGCGGACGGCCTTGGTCGCATCGGGATTCGCCGGGTTGTTCGCGGAATTGTCAAAGTGCGCCGTGCAGTCGATCCGCGTGTCTTTCGGCAGCAGCTTCGGCTTCGAAAGGTAGTAGAACAGCTGCCAGTTGAAATCGTACTTCGGCACGCTCAGGATGGTTTCCTGCTCGCCCGTCGGATACGTCAGCTTGTACAGGAAGTCTTTGCCGCGGAGGTGCATGTGAGGCATCAGTCCGACGAGTTCTGCGTCTTCGCGCAAAGTGATCGAGGACTTTACTTCATAGTCGCTGTCGCCCGCCGGAATCACGAATCCGGCGTTGGTTGCGTTCATCGTCAGGATGCGCTTTTGGGGCGCTTCCTTCGCGAAGATCAATCCAATACGAGTCTTATCCGCTGTCGCCTTGCCGGTCGTCGTGTAGTGCAACTGGAGCACGATATCGGAGCCTTTGGGCACAAACTTTGCCGCGCCAGGAGGGCATTCCTGAGGCTGCATACCGGGTGCGTAGCCGACCAGCAATTCGGTCCCGGCCATGCTTTCTCCCGCTGCTTCCGAATTACGGGCCTGCTGCGGATCGCGTGCTTCGGATCGCGATCTCTGCTGACGCTGCGGAACGAACGGCACGCCGGGTTTCGCATCGGCCATCCACTTCGAGCCCGGAGGACGCAGGAAAGCGATGACGTGATGGGTGACGCTGCGGTCGCCGGGACGCGCTTCGGCCATCTGGACCCACTTGTCTTCGGTGAAACCGGTCGGGATCACGACGTATTGGTAGTCAATGGTGCCGGACGCGGGGACCGGGAACTTCGCCGGCATCTCAAGAACGACGTCAGGCTGCCCGATCGCCCATCCTTCGAGCCAGGAAACGGGCTTAGGCGCGTCTTTGGGATTGCCTTCCGGCGCGCCGCTGTCGGCCCAGGAAACCAAGGTTTTGATGTCGGCGGTCGATAGGAGACGGTCGTTCTGGAACTTGCCGAAATGTGGATCGGCTCCCCAAGGAGGCATCTTCCGTGTCGAAACCGACTGTTTGATGGCTTTGGCCCAAGGCCGGGTCTGCTTGTAGTCCAGCAGCGACATCGGTCCGGCTTCACCGGGGCGATGGCAGCCCTGGCAGTTCTTCTGGAGAACCGGCAGAACATCCTTATTAAAAGTGGGGGTCGCGGTCGGTGAAGCGGCAAACGCCGCTCCACCGATCAGGATGCCAAACAAAACGGTACGGGTCGTCATTTTCGAACGCCTCCTACGGGGAGTAGTTATGGTTTACTCTTCAGCGCTCGGGCGAGGCTTCGGAGCATGTTTCGGACGCATCAGATCCATCGGCGTGACGTTCAACGGAACGGCCACGTCGAAGAAGCCGATCATCATCTCATCCCAGCTCTGTTCGCCGAAACGGATGGTCTTCGAGGGATCGGGATTCTCGCCGTTATTCTTCGAGTTGTCAAAGTGCGCGGTGCACTCAATGGTCGTTCCCTTGGGGAGCACCTTCTCCTGGGCAAGCTTGTACCAAAGCTGCCACGAGAAGCTGTAGTTCGGAACGCTGAGCAGCGTTTCGGTTTCACCGGTCGGATAGGTCACCTTATAGAGGAAGTCCTTGCCGCGGAGATGCATATGCGGCAGCAACTGGACCAGCTTCGCGTCCTCTTGCAGGGTGATCTTCGAATCGACACGGTAGTTAGGGTCGTTCGGCGGAATCCCGAACTCGTTGTTCGCCGCTGCCAGTGTCAACACGCGCTCGGTCGGTTTCTCTTTCGCGAAGATGATCCCGACCTTCGACCGGTCCGTCCCGGCGGTTCCGTTCGCGGTGTAGTGGAGCTGGAAAACGATGTCCGAGCCGGCCTTGACCAGCTTCGCCTGACCTGGGGCCAACCGCAGGGGAGGCGTCCCGGGCGCATAGCCTGACAGCATGTCGCCGCCGAATCCGCCGCCGCCGCGTCCGCCTTTTTGCGGGATGAACACCTTGTTCAGGGGTTCGTCCTTGAACCAGGGCGTCCCCGGCTCACGAATGAAGGCGATGATGTGGTGCGTCAGCGCGAGATTGGAGGGCCGCGCCTCAGCCACCGAAACATAACGGTCTTCTGTAAATCCCGTCGGCACGATCACGTATTGGTAATCAATGGTGCCCGACGCCGGAATCTGAATGGGCTCCGGAATCTGGATGACCATGTCCGGCTTGCCGATGGCCCAGCCTTCGATAAACGAGACCGGCTTGGGAGCAAACTTCGCATCGCCGGCCTTTGCTCCGCTGTCGGCCCAGGCCGTCAGCGTGGCGATTTCACTCTCGGTCAGACTGCGATCGTTCGAAAAATGGCCGTACTTCGGATCGGCATACCAGGGCGGCATCTTCTTCGTCGCCACGGCCTGCTTGATGGCTTTCGCCCAAGGCCGGGTCGAATCGTAGGTCATGAAGGACATCGGAGCCGCTTCGCCGGGCCGGTGGCAATTCTGGCAGTTCTTCTGCAGAACTGGTAGGACGTCCTTATTGAAAGTGACCTCCTTCGTGGATGTTGCCGCTAGCGCACACGTGGCAAGAGCGACTGAAGCAATGCTGGAAAAGAAAACACGCATCCTCTGGGAGCCTCCAACTCTCTTAACTATACGCTCCCTCTGCTGCAAATCGTTCCGTGAAAGTTAACGACGTTAAGTATGGGCTGTAAAAAAATGTAACGCATTCCGTCAGCGTATGCCAACCTACAGAGATCCGGGCTGCCTATTGCCCTTATCCCCGCCGGAATAGTACGGGGTAAGTGTCTTATTATCAATCAGCTATTCGCACTTTTCACTAAAGCTATCCCCGCTTCGACCGATTCCATAAACATGGGATGAGATCCCCGACATTTTATGAGAATCGACGACCCAAACATCCACGCGCAGATCGGGTCCGCCCGGGCTGCAACCACTCAATCTGCGGACCGCGCCGCCCGTAGCCAGCCGCGCACGGTGGGATCCGGCGAGGGATCGGGCGCTCAGGCGTCCGGTCAAGATAACGTCTCCTTGTCTAATCTACATTCCCTCGTGGGAGGCGCCGCGCGAACCCAAGACGTAGACCGGTTATCACAATTGGTGGCGTCGGGCCGGTATTCGGCCGATCCGGCGGGGACCAGCCGAGGCATTGTGGAGGACGCGCTGCGCGCGGGTGCCCCGGCGTGAGCGGTCGATGCGAACACCATGACGCTGTCTGAGCAAGTCTTATCTGAGCAAGTCTTATCTGAG
>JBDTTK010000293.1:0-5812 GCA_039930685.1 Bryobacteraceae bacterium
TGCAGCCGCCGTCCCATCGACATCGAAGGCATCTCCGACCGCGCCGCCTATGACGCCGTCAAGGCCACCTACGAAAACGAGTACGCACCCGAAACGCTCCAGGAAAAGGAAGTCGTCATCCGCATGGTCGAAACCCAATGGCAACTCACCCGTGTGGCCCGCCTGATCGACCTCGCCTTCACCAACGGAGGCGACCTCATGACGACCTCAAGAATGATGGACAACTACTCCCGACACCAGACCCGACTCCACCGCATGCACCTCGAACTCGTCCGGCGGATGGACGAGCTGGTCGCCAAGCGCGAGCTAGGCGCCGACCTCGATGACGACGCCGCCAACCCGGAAATCGCGCCCGAAGTTCACCCCACCACTCTCCCTAGCGAAAACCGTCCAAACAACTTACACGAAATTGGCTTCGTTCGGAAAGAATCGCATTTACCGGAGGAGACGGAGGATCCCGCCGCCTGAGACGTGGAGGCTTTTGAACAAAATACCCACCCGGACGCACATCCAGGCTTCCTGAGACGTACTTGGCGGCCCCGGTAGACTGCGCGCACCGGCGTTCGCTAGCGGAACGCCTTCGTCACACTGCCAAACGACAGGGTCACTCCGCGCAAACTTCCGCCGGGCGTGGCGGTGCCTGCGGCTACGAATCCAGGATCGGGAGGCGTCCCAAAGCGCAAATCCGACAATTCCACCCGAACGCTTCCGTCCGGGTCGCTTAGCGGCACCACCCTCCAAAAAGGGATCTGAGAAAACCGCGCGAGCGATTGAAACGTCGGATCGGCTTCGCCCATCTTGCGGGCCCAGCCGGAGGCCTCGCCGGCCCGGTAAAAGGTCCGGCCGGAAACGGGATCGAATTCCGTCCGCAGGTCAACGGGCAGGATCACGACGAAGTCGGTCTTTTCCACCACGCCCGTCCAGCGCAGGGGGTTGAGTGCGTGCGGAAGGGCGGTGACACGATCCGCAACGCCGCCTGCATAGATTCGGGAGGATAGCTGCGCCACGGCGCGGGCATGCGTGATCAGCCGGCCACCGTCATAAAACACGACGAAGAGCAAAGCGAAGAGCGCCCAGCCGCGTTCCGGCCCTTGCTTGTTTCCGCCGCCGATCTCCGAACCAACCAATCGAGCGAGCAGTGGAGCGGCCACGGCGAGGATCAGCACCGCTAAAATCCAGGGATCGATGACGTGCGTCGTATCGAGGCGAAACCACCGGCCGGAAAAGGGCGCCAGCAGCCGAATTCCGTAAACGTTGGTCCAGTCGAGCAGGAGGTGACTCAGGACCGCCAGCAGGGACCAGGCCCAGGATCTAAGCCAGGGAAAGGGCGTCGATCGCGACAGGAACCAAACGAGCAAAACGGGTCCCAGCGCCATGAGCGGCGACAGGAGGACGCCGTGCGTCAGCCACCGGTGGTAATCGAGGTAGGCGGCCGCCCCGAAAGCGCCGGAAACCACATCGAGATCGGGAGCGTTCGCGGCCAACATCATCAGCAGGCCCGCACGCGGGACCGACGGCGCGCAGGCCCGCGCCAGCATGAGGCCGGTTAGAGTGTGCGTGACGTTATCCAAAGGAGGGTCTCGCGATCGCGGAATTTTCTAACGATAGCCCGCCGGCATCAGCAGCGTCAGCGCATCGGGCACGATCTCGACCGAAGCCGGCGTCCAACCAGCGTGTTCGCCATCCAGTTGGACTTGGGCGCCGCCGAGCAATTCCACTTTCTTGACCCGATGCACCGTGACCCCGGGCATTTTGGTGGCCTGGCGCAGGAACGCGGCGACCATGAACGCGGTGAACTTCAATGGGATGGATCCGCGGATCAACACGACCTCAAATTCACCGCTCCGCAGAGAGGCGCCGGTGGCGATCTCCACATCGCCTCCATAGTTGCGGACGCGGCTGATCAGAGCGAAGCCGCAGCGGACCGGCTCGCCATCGAGCACGACATCGAACTGGTCAACCAGGCGGGCCATCTGCGAGAATCCCGCCACCCAGTAGGCCAGCTTCCCAGCCTTTGCCTTCAGACCGGAACTAACCTCGCTGACAATTCTTGCGTCCAAACCGACCCCGGCCATGAGCAGGAAGTGGCGGGGCTTCACGGCGCCGTTCAGCCGTCCAACCGCGATTCGCGTCGGTTCGCATTTGGCGAGGCGCTCGGCGGCGAGTTCGAGATTTCCGCCGAATTGCAATTCCATGGCCAGGACGTTCGCGGTTCCGGCGGGCAAAATCCCCAGGGGTACCGCGGAACCCACCATTCCGTTCGCGACCTCATTGATTGTGCCGTCGCCGCCCGCGACGAGAACCAGATCGACGCCGTCCCGCACCGCGCGGCGGGCCAACTCCGTCGCATCGCCGGCTCCGCTCGTCGGCCAAAACTCTGGGCGCAAGCCCGCCCGTGCCAGTGCGCCTTTGCTACGCTCGATAAAGCGCTCTCGATCGCGTCTTAACTTGCCTGCAACTGGATTATAGATCAGGACGGATTGCTGGTAGGTGTCGATAACACTTCCATTATAAGCACTTGTAGGATGAAGGCCCTGAAATCGGATCCTGAAAAGATCGACTCTCTCCGCGAAGAATTGCGCCGTCACGAGCATTTGTACTACGTGCTCGATCAGCCGGAAATCTCGGACGCGGAATACGACGCGCTGATGCGCGAGTTGCAGGCGCTCGAGGCAGAACACCCGGAGCTGGTGACTCGCGATTCGCCCACGCAACGGGTCGGCGGGAAGCCTCGGGAAGGTTTCGTCAAGGTCGCGCATTCGAGCCCGATGCTTAGCCTGGACAATGCGCTCAACGAAGACGAATTGCGAGCGTTCGATCGACGGGTGCGCGATCTGCTGGGCGAGGAGCAGTACGAGTACGTCGCCGAGCTGAAACTCGACGGTTTGTCGATGGCGGCACGGTACGAGGGCGGATTGTTTGTACAAGCGATTACGCGAGGCGACGGCCAGGTGGGCGAAGAGGTGACCGAGAACGCCCGGACCATCCGCTCCGTTCCGCTGCGCGTGGCTGCCAATGCGCGGCTGGGCGATAGCTGGGAGGTCCGCGGCGAGGTCGTCATGAACCGGCGGTCTTTCGAGTCGGTGAACGCCGAACGCGAGGCGCAGGAGCTTCCGCGGTTTGCGAATCCGCGGAACGCGGCGGCCGGGGCGCTCCGCGCCCTCGATACGAAGATTACGGCGCAGCGAAGACTCGATTACTTTACCTACTTTCTTCTGCGGGACGGCCAGCCGGTGTTGGAATCGCATTGGGATTCGTTAGACACGCTCGAAGCGATGGGCTTCAAAGTGAATCCGAAGCGGGCCCGCTGCGCCGACATCGACACGCTCGTGGCCTTCTGCAAGGAATGGGAGACGCAGCGCGACGGGCTGCCCTACGAGATTGACGGCGTCGTCGCCAAGATCAATTCCGTCGATCAGCAGCGGCGCCTCGGTTGGACCGCGAAAGCGCCGCGCTGGGCGATTGCCTTTAAGTTTCCCGCGCGCCAGGAGCAAACCGTCGTAGAGAACATCGAGGTCCAGGTGGGACGCACCGGCGCTTTGACGCCTGTCGCGAGACTGAAGCCGGTGGCGGTCAGCGGGGTGATGGTTTCGAACGCGACGCTCCATAATGAGGATGAGATCGAACGGCTCGGCGTACAGATCGGCGACACGGTGCTGATCGAGCGGTCCGGCGACGTGATTCCGAAAGTGGTTCGCGTGATCTCGCCCGGCGCGGACCGCCGTCCGTTCGTGATGCCTAAGCAGTGCCCGGTTTGCGGAAGCCACGTCGTCCGCGCGGAAGGCGAAGCGGCGACGCGCTGTATGAATAGCGACTGCCCGGCGCGCCTCAAGGAAACCATTCTGCACTTCGCGGCAAGAGGCGTAATGGATATTGACGGACTCGGCGACGTCCTTGTCGAACAGCTCGTCGACCGCGGACTCGTGAGGGGTGTCGCCGATCTTTACCATTTGACGTTAGACCAGCTCAGTGAGCTGGAGCGGATGGGCCAGAAATCGGCCGAAAAGGTTCTGGGGAACATTGAAGCCTCGCGACAGCGTCCGCTGCCCCGTGTGCTCAACGGCCTTGGGATTCCTTTTGTCGGCGAACGTACGGCACAGATTCTGGCGGAGACGTTCGGATCGCTGGACGTCATTGCCGGCGCCGACGCGGAAACGCTGCAGCGAGCGGAGGAAGTCGGGCCTAAAGTCTCCGAAAGCATCCGGCAATTCTTCGAAGAACCGAGAAACAGGGCGCTCGTCGAAAGGCTCCGCCAAGAAGGATTGCAGTTTTCGTATGCGATCACGCGCGCTTCCGGCGGGCCGCTCGAGGGAAAGGTTTTTGTTCTCACTGGAACGCTGCCGAATCTTTCCCGTGAAGAAGCTAAGGAGCGGATCGAAGCCGCCGGCGGCAAGGTGACAGGTTCGGTGAGTAAGAAGACGAACTACGTGGTTGCCGGCGAAGAGGCAGGGTCGAAACTCGACAAGGCGAATACGTTGGGCATCCCCATCATCGACGAGCAGGCGCTTCTGTCGCTGCTTGCGGGGCCGGCTTGATGAAGGCGTTTCTCGAACTCCTGAAGGCTTGGGGTCCGTGGGGTTTGCTCGTCCTGTCGACGACCGAATCCGCCGGAATTCCCAATCCCGGAGGCACGGACTTTCTGTTGCTGTTCCTGGTCACCACCACGCCTTCGATTGCGTGGATTTGCGCGACGCTGGCGACGGTCGGATCGCTCGTCGGAAGCACAATCTTTTACCTCGTGATGCGTAAAGGCGGCGAGCTGTACTTAGACAAACGCACTGCGTCGGGCTGGGGCGCGAACTTCAGGAGTTGGTTCTTGCGATACGGCCTTGTCACCGTGTTTGTCTCCGCGCTGCTTCCGTTTCCGTTCATGCCCCTCAAGATTTTCGTGCTCTCCGCCGCGGCCATGGGCGTACCGCTAAGGCGATTCCTGCTGGTAATGGCGCTCGCCCGCATCCCCCGCTACTTCGCGCTTGCCTACCTCGCGAAAGAACTCGGCGAATATTCGTCGGCGTGGCTCAAGTCTCATGTGTGGCATATGGGGGTCTTCGCTGCGCTCTTGTTCGCGATGCTCTACCTTCTGATTCGCTATCAGGACCAACGCCGAATGGAGCCCGGCGCGTAGCTGGTCATTGGCCGAGAGTGAAGATGACGTCGATTGGAGCCGTCACCTCGACCGGCACGCCGCTGAGAAGCGTCGGCCGATACACCCACTGCCGGACCGCTTCGAGTGCTGCGCCGGTCAGTAAGGGGTGTCCGCTCAGCACTTGCAAATGCTGAATGCTGCCATCTTTCGCGACCACACCGAGAAGCCGCACGGTTCCAGCGACGCGCGCCCGTATCGCCAGAGGCGGATAAGCGGGCACCACGCGATGAATGAGTTTCGCAGCGAGCACTCCGGTGGACACTTTGATGGGTTCTCTCGGAGGCGCGGGCTTCTCGACCACGGTGTCCTTCTTGTACGCGGGCGGCGCTGCGGTTCCCGTCAGGATGCTATTGGGAACGCCCTCTCCAGGACCGACGGCACTCCTTACGTGTGGATCACTCGTAAGCGACGGGGCGCTCTGATCAATGATGACTGGCGTGCTTGACGGAACGTGATCCGGCGCCCGGAAGACCCGCTCGAAAATGCGCCGGACGGTTGTAGCCGGACCGGTGCTCGTGAGGGCCTGGGGCTGCACGATTGGCGGCGGTTCGGGCACAGGCCGAAATACAATCGGCGGCGGAGGCACAGTCCGAATGCCGATGCTGTCGGTGTAGATCAGCGGCACCGCAACGAACATTGCGGCGACTAGCATTTGTCCGGAAGCCG
>JBDTTK010000294.1:0-5803 GCA_039930685.1 Bryobacteraceae bacterium
GCAGCCTCCTCAGAAGGAAAAACGGCTGTGCCAGAACGGGGCTCACCGCAATCAGCCCCACGACGACGCCGTCGAACACGTCGCCGGAACTCCAGGCCGCCGTCGACGCCAACGGCAAGTACTTGGCCGCGACCGAAACCACCACGGCTCGTACCACCCAACCCAGCGGAACACCGACGCAGAGCGCGCCAAGAAAAATCCACAGAACCTGCAACGCAAAAATGGAAATGATTTGCGCGCTCCTCCCGCCCAGCATCTTCATCACTGCCATCGCTTCGAGCTGTTGCCGTAAGTGATAGCGGACCGGCAGCGTCAGTCCGATCGTGCCAATTGCCAACGCGATCCAGGCGGCCGCGCCCAGGAATCGGATCACGGTTTCCGTGGTCCACACCGCCGTCCGATTCGCTTCGTGGTAGTCAAGAACACTTCCCTCCGGTACGAGTTCCTGTAGCATCGCGCGCGCACCCGCCAGATCCGTGGCGGCCGGAATCCGGAACAATACGCGATTCTTCACCGGACTCCCCGTCCGCCCAAATCCAGCCGCCTGATAGGCCTCGCGCGAAAGCATGCATCGCATGCCGACCGGGGAGACCCCGCCAAACCGGTCCGGCTCGATTTGGATACGGGCCGAAATGCGGAACGCGCGTCCGCCGATGGTGATCCGATCTCCAACGCGGACATGCAACTGATCGAGGAGTTCTCCGGAGACGGCCGTGCTATCCGAGCCCAACGCCAGCGCGAGTGTCTGCGGGGGATCCAGCACCACGCTTCCGTAGAACGGGTACATTCCTGGGTCGACGGCCTTGACCGATAGGAATCTCGGATCCGCCGACTCATCGGATCCGCCCATCGTCAGCATCCACGTCACCAGGGTCCATTCGTACCCTTGCGCCCGCAACCGGTCGAACGCCTCTCGCTGGGCATCGTCGAGCGCCTCTCCGGTCGTCACCGACACGTCGCCGGCCAACCACGCCCGCGAGTCGTCGTGGAGAGTTTCTCGCGCAACCCTCGCTGCGCCGCGCACGCCTCCGACGTTTGCAATGCTGACGGCGAGAGCGATAAGAAGGAAGATCGCCCTGGACGGCGAAGATCGTAGATCGCGCCAGGCAAGCTTCGCAACTGTGCGGGGAAAGCGGCCTACGCGCATCGGCGAAGCCAATGATAGCGCGCTAGCCTGTTAGAGTGACGCGCCATGCCGTACTACTCTTTGCTCTCGCGGCGCGGATGACGGCACAGCCCGGAATCGGCCAGAACGGCGTCGTCAACGCAGCGAGCCAGATCCCCCCCACGCTCGCCGGAGGCGCTTTGGCGCGGGGAACCGCCTTTACGATCCACGGCGTCAGGTTTGGCGCGAAACCCGTTATCTCGCTGGAACACGGGCGAAGCGTAATCAAGGTACCCGTGCTTTCTTCGCAGCCCAAACGCATCGACGCTGTCCTTCCCCCGGACGCGCCTCTCGGGCCCGCCTCCCTTTCCGTCTCCGTGGACGGCCAGGCCGGCAAGGCGTTCGCGATCGACATCGTCGCCTCGAATCCGGGCATCTTTACACGCAACGGACTCGGCTGGGGACCCGGCCGCATCGAGCACGTCGGTCCTCGGAAGGCGCGCTCGCCGAACTCGTTTTCAAACCCGGCGCACGCCGGACAGCGCGTCACTCTTCGCGTCGCCGGACTCGGCGGCGCACAGACCGCCCGCGTGGTCATTGGGAATCGGACCGTCGTGGCACAGGCAACCGCCACGTCCGATCCGGGCGTCGAAGAACTGATCCTCGAAATTCCGCGCGACGCGACGCAAGGCTGCTATGTTCCGGTGTACATCAAAGCGTCTCCCGGTCGCGCCAGCAACGTCGCGACGATGGCGCTCCGCAATCGCGCCGGGCCTTGCGAAGCCGGTGCCGTGCCCCTGCTTGACAACACGCGGATCGGCATGGCCGTGTTGACCCGCACGCGCATGCGACGCAAAGACACCGCGTCGGACCTCGTGTTCGACGAAGCCATCGTCGCCTTTGCGGCGAAGGACAAGGAACCCGTCCTCGCGCCCCTCCTCCTCTTGCCGCCCGCCGGAACGTGCACCGCCTACTGGAGCAGTTTTCAATCCGTCAGCATCCTGCCGGACTCGCCGACCGCGGCTCTGGTCTCGGACCTTGGCGGACGCGGCCTCGACGCAGGACCGCGAGTCACCATCCGCCATGGCTCGCAAAGCCGCAACGCGCCGCGCGATCCCGCCGCACCCGGATTCTTCCGCGTCCGGTTGGGAAGCAACGATCGGCGGGGTGGACGCGCTGCGTTTCCGCCGCTTCTCGAACCCGGTCTGAATTCCATCACCGGCTACGGTGGCAGTGACGTCGGACCCTTCGCCATCCAAAGAGCTAGTCCGCCAGAGTTCGCCTGGACCGGCCGCGACGCGCTGAACGTGGTCGACCGCGGCCGCGACCTGACCGTGCATTGGTCCGGAGTGTCCGCAGACCGCCTGATGCTGGTCGTCGCTACGAACGTCGATCAGATCACGACTGCGAATGGAATCTGCCTGTGCGCCGCCGCTGGTTCGGCTGGAAAGATGACGATTCCGGCGGCCCTGCTCGCGAACCTGCCCGCGTCGAAGGACATGCCGGGCATCCCCTACGACCAGCTAGTGCTCGTGTCCATCCCTGCCAAGGCTGGACCAAGCCTGCCGGTGTCCGGCCTCAATGGCGGAGGAGTCATAGACCTCTACGCGGTCGGGCGGTTTGTGGATTTTCGTTAGATTACTTGACTGCGATGGTCAGATTCGGTTGGCTCGCAACATTGCCGATCGTCACCACCACCGCTTGATTGCCGACCGGCGTGTTCGGCGATAGCCTCGCATTGATTTGGATCACACCGACCAGGCCGCCTGGAATTACGCCCTTGTATAGAATCTCCGACGCCGGACTTCCACCGACGGTTACCGAAACGTTCAGCGTCGGTGATGGAAACGGCGCCGTCGGAACGAATGACCCATCCGGAAGCGCCGGACTCAGCAGCCCCTCGCCCGTACCGAAGATCTGCACAATCGCACCCCGCGCCGCTGCATTCGCCGAGGAGTTCAGCGTGTTGTCCTCGTTGTAAACCTGCGCCTGGCCGCTGCCGGTGAAGTTCGATGAAAACAAGCCCGGCGCCGCGGGAGCCACCGTAACCGGAAACGCCGCCGATGTCTGGCCTTGATACACCGACACAACCTGCACCGTCTGCTTCCCCGCCACCGAATACGGCACGATCCCCGAAAACTGCCCCGCGCCCGCGTACACGATCGGCGCAGGCGTTCCGTCGAACAGCATTTGCGCGCCCGCCACGGTGGAGGCCAACCGGCCATTCGAATCCAGTTGCGGAGACGCGGTCGCGCTCGGACCCATGTTCGTTCCGTACGCGACAAAAACCAGACCCGGCGAAACCGGAGTCACGAGATTGCTCGCGCCGTTCGTGATCGCGCCAAGCACCGGCGCGGGAATCGGAAATCCCGAAAAGACGGCGAAAAACGCATCGCCCTTCGGAAAGAACCGCGCAGACTGCCCGCCGCCATACGTTTTCTGCGCCGCCGTATCGGTGACCTTCAGATTGCTCGAAACCGTGATGCCCGCGACCAGCGCCCGGCCACTCCCATCCAGCGCCAGGCCCGTCGCACCGTCGTCGAACGTCCCTCCGTAATAGCTGCTGTAGAGCAGCTTGGTCGCATCCGGATTGACCATCGCGACGAATGCGTCTCCGTAGAGCAGCAGGTCGCTCCCTCCACCGCCATGCCCCGCCAGCGTGGCCTGCAGCGGACTGCCGGCCGTGGGAAAGTTCGTGGAATCGGTGAATCCCACCACGAAGGCGTTACCGGCGCTATCGATCGCGATCGCCGCGCCGCCGTCGTTGGCGTTTCCGCCCAGATAACTCAGGTAGACCAGTGCGCTGCCTGCCGGATTCAGTGTCGCGACAAAGCCGTCGCCGAAGCTGTACTCAATGAGGAACGGCAGTCCGACATATCCTGCAAACGCCGGCTGAAACGCATTGGTCGAAGTGCGGAGATTGGTCGTCGACGTAAAGCCCGTCATATACACCGCGCCGGTCGAATCGACTGCGATCGAGCTGACACAATCGTCGCCGAATCCGCCGAAGTACGTCGAGTAAACTAACGCGGTTCCCGTTGGATTCAGCTTGGCGACAAAGCCGTCACCCGTATCGAAAAAGAAGTTCTGGTCCTCGGTGCCGCCGAACCGCCGCGACAGCGCGCCGTTGGTCGTCGGAAAATCGCTCGATAAGGTGAAACCGCCGATGTATACGTTGCCGGTCGAATCCACCGCGATGGTCAACGCGATGTCGTCGAGGCCTCCGCCAACCAGCGTCGAAAAAACCAGTTGGCCCGACGGATTAAACTTGGCGACGAACGCGTCGCCCGTGTCGATAAACGTCGTCCCTGTATCCCGGAACGGCTGGCCGCCGGTCCCCTTGAAGCCCACTTGATAGGCGCCTTGCGTCGTCGGAAAATTCGTCGACAACGTTGAGCCTGCGATGAACGCATTACCCGCTCCGTCGATCGCGATCGCCATCGCCAGGTCGTCGCGCGCGCCGCCGAAATAGGTCGAGTAAACCAGCTTTTTGCCCGTCGCATCGAGCTTCGCAAGAAACGCATCGCCGGTTCGCGCATAGCCGCCGCCGCCCAGTCCGCCGAACGCCTTTTGATAGCCATTCACGATGGGGAAGTCGGAGGACGTGGTCGCTCCCGTCAGGTACACGTTCCCGCCCGCATCCACCGCCAACGCGGTCGCGCCTTCATCGCCGGTGCCGCCGAGATACGTGAGATAAACGAGAGCGCCCGCCGGACTGAACTTCGCCACGAACGCGTCACCCGACAGATAGTTCGCAGTCATGCCTCCGAAGTTCGCCTGCAGAGCGTTCACCGTCTTGAGATCGGTCGAAGTCGTCTTCCCCGCGAGGTAAACGTTGCCCGCCGCATCCAGCCCGATCCCGCGGGCGCCCTCGTTCGCGGCCCCGCCCAGATACGTCGCATAGCTCAGCGTCGGATCGATCACCAGTTCGCGGCTGCGGTCGTAGGCGCCGATCTCGAAGGAAACTACGCGCTTGCCCGAGAGCCGGAACTTGCCCGCCACCGGAGTTCGCTTGCCGTTCGCTTCCTGATAAATCTCCGGACGCTTCCAACGGATGTCGCCGGCGGCCGTCGCAACTACCAGGTCTCCGCCCGTCTCGATTCGCAATCCTTGCTGGCCGGTAAGTTCCATCCGGATCGCTTCCGGATTTGCATACGGCGCCACCAGAAAGTCGTACTCGAGCAGTCCCTCTTCTCCATGAAAGACCATGCTGATCCCGTCATACACATTCCGCTGCCGGATCCGCCCGAACCCGCCGACTCCGGTTCGCCAACGGTCGGCCGGGCCGACCAGATAGTTCACTTGGCCAACCGGCGGTTCCGTCGCCTCCATCGGACCGCCGCTGTTCGCGCCCAAAAGCCGGCTGCGGACCCTCGCCACGGCCTTGCGCGCCGGGTTTCTACGCTCCAACCAGGATTCGTTTGGCGCAATCCGCACTGAAAAATCGGCGCCGCGTGCGACGTAGCTAACGGCCGCGCCTTCGCCCCGCTGCTCCTCAAACCGCAGGGGAAGCTTGTTCAGCATCTCGCCGCGCCCGGGTGCGCTTCCAAATCCAGCCACAGTTGCAGCACACAGAAAAAGAACGATGAATCCTGTTTTCAAGTTGGCCTCCGACTCAAGAAGCCTATCACGAAAGAAATACCTCTCATGTGCCACGCCTTACGTCAAAAGTCCTCTCGGCGTCTCGCGTGTCCGATG
>JBDTTK010000295.1:0-5799 GCA_039930685.1 Bryobacteraceae bacterium
GCAAGGCGCGTGTTGTCGGGCGAGAGTTTGGGCGACGAATCCCGGAATGCGCCGGTCGTGAGCGGACGTGGGTCCTTGCCGTCGGCGCCGACGATCCATAGGTTGGAGTGCGTCTGGTCGATCATCTTGTCTGGCCACGACAATACATAGATGACTTTTGTGCCGTCCTTGGTAATTTGCGGATCGGCGACGGTGCGCAGGTCCCATAGGTGGTCGGAGGTGATTGGCGATTTGGCGGCGTACATGGCCGACAGCGCTGTAAAAGCGAGGAAGATGAGGCGAAGCAGCTTCATTTGGTGGTTCCTTTCTGTCGAGTTGCGTGGCGGTCCGCCGTTTGGGGTTGGACCGCCGAGTTGTTCCCCAGGGGTGCTACATTGGATTCCCCGCTCCGATGGGCGAGGTTATGGCCGATGGCGCCAGCCAAAGGAAGAAGAGTCTCAATTGGCGGCACTATGGACGCTTGCCCTTGGTCCAGTCCGCATAGAGTTTGGCGATGTCCGCGGACTTCGTATCGCCCGGATGGACGACGATCCGATAGCGTAGGCGCAGGGTTTGGCCGGGCTGCATCACATACGAGGACGCGGGGACCGCCGAGGTACCTCGTCCGCCGCCCTTGGCGCCTTCAAATTCAGCTTTACCAAATGGATTCGCCGCGAAGAGACCGTACGCGCGCGCGTGCCAGCGGGTCGGGAAGTTCAGGTTGGACGGATGGTCGAATATGGCGATTCCGACCTTTTCCTTCCCGACGGTTCCGGAGTAATCGACCCACTCGGAGGGTTTGCCCCAGATCAGCTTCTCGCCCTCCTGGCCCTGAGCGTTGACCATGTGGCCTGTCCCTTTTGCTTCCTGCAATTCCGTGGCGATGCGGATGGCGAAGAAACCCTCTTTGGTATCGCCCCATTCGACTTTGGTTTGCGCGGTGAAAAGAACGTCGAAGTCGATCACGCGCAGCGTCTTGTGGAGATAGAACGTCATCTCACGCGTTTCGTTCATGATCGCCGACCCTTCCGGGTTCAGCCAGTCGTAATATCCTGTGATGACGCCGACCTTGCCGTCCGATTTCAGCTTCGGCGGCTTAGAGGGAACGACGGTCCCCTTATTGGTTTCCTTGTAGGCGCTTTCGTTTTCCCAGAAGTTGAATCCGTTGATGAAGCCGTAGCCGAGCCACACACCCCGGTGATGCGGGTGATCCTTGGTTTCGCCCGCGATGTTCTCCATGGGAAAGCCGCGCGTGACGACGGTGCCCTCGGCGGATTTGAGCGGGTGCAAGTAGGGCTTTGGATGATCGCCTCCATAGTAGAGAGCGGTGAACGGTTTTCCGTCGATCTCGACGAAGACTGTATTGGGGCTCTGGAACAGCTTTACCTGCGCGCAAGCGACCAACGCGGTCAGAAGGAGAAGGAATACAAGTCGTCGCATGGATTGAATAGAGTCAATCATACGCCCGTGGGTTACCGCGATGGGAGGCCGGATTTTGATTTTCTTCGAACGGGTGCTAATCGCCGTTTACGAGGAAGGTCATCTTCCACGCTCCTATCCTCTGGTCGAAGCAGGCCCGGTAGTCGCCGGCGCTCCGGACCTCGCTGGCAAGGACGAATCCTTCGATCCGGTCGAGCGTCTGTACCTTGCGCCAGCGGGCTTCTCCCTCGCCCTCGACCAGCCGGACGCGGCTGTACGACATCCTCCGGATCACGCCGCCGTTGTCTTTCGGGGCCGATCGGAGCGGAACGTTGGGTCCGAGGATGGCGGCGAGCGCGGGAGAGTCGCTGTCGTCCTCGGGCATCTGGGTGTAAACGTAGGGCGCGCAAAAGGTCGCGAGGACACCATGGCTGTTCTGCGTCCAGGCTCCGCCAAGGGCCAAGACGGATTCGAGCGTCTGCCAAACCGGACTCTGCTCGGGGGCCTTGTCGAGCTGCCACTGCTTGCGGAACGCGGCGGCCCCATTCTCCCCGCCGAACGAAATCGATATGTTTGCGTCAAGGACCGCCCGTAGCCCCGCGGTGTTTCTCTCCTTGACGATCTGCTTCAAGCGGTCGCGGAAGGCGGCGAACGATGGATCGCGCTTCGCCTGGTCAACGGGCAGAACCTTGCTGGACGATGGCGGGTTAGACTGTGCCGGAGCGGCGGCCGACGCCAGCAGCGCAAACCCTATGAGCCACAGGATACGGCTCCTGAACCGCCACGGTATGTCTATGCGGACCATCCTTGTACCTCCTGCTATCATAATGGCGTGCGCGGAATCGTAAGGATTTCGCTCACTGTCCGTGTCTCTTGAGATTGCAGTAAGGAGAACCGTATGGGCCCCGTGGGTTGGCAAGAGATGATCATCATTTTCCTTGTCGCCTTAGTTCTGTTTGGACCCAAAAAGCTACCAGAACTAGGCCGGAACCTCGGGAAAGCGTTGACCGAGTTCCGTCGTGCCACGAACGATCTGAAATCGACGTTCGAGCGCGAGATGCAGACTCTGGAGCGGGAAACGGATTCGTTAAAGACGGAAGCTAACAAGTTCGTCGGCGACATCCATGATTCGTACGATTCGGGTTATTATGACGCGTATCATCACGCGGAAGACACCCTGACCGGCGAGACCGCAACCAACCCGACTACAGTAAGCGCATCCGCAGTACAGGGCGCTGAACCAAGCGTGCAGGCGATCACGGATTCATCCGAGTATGTCGCCGAGACCACTCCCGCGGAAGAAGTGAGCGTGTCAGCCGATAAGGCCGAGGCGCCACAGGGCACAGCAGTAAAGGCCGCCGAGGGGACCGTGGCTCGCGAATCCGGCACGCAGAAAGCATAGACCGCAGGCAAACAGGGGATGGCGGAAGATCCGAACAGCAGAGGTGTGCCGCCCGGTTCTGAGGAACCGGCGGGCGGAGGTGTGTCCAAGCCGGAGGGTTCCGTGCCGGAGGTCACACCCGAGCAGGTTGACGAACGGGTAGTTCACGACCCGTACAACTACATCGACGATCCGTACGTGCACGACCAGCCGGAAACGGACACGCAAACGCTGACGGTGGTGCCGTCGGTGGCGCCCCCGGCTCCGCCATCCCCGCCCAAGCCGAAGGACCCAGAGCCCGAAGAAGAAGACGACGACGAAGGCATGCTCCGGATGTCATTCCTCGACCATCTCGAAGAATTACGCAGCCGGATTATTTCCGCACTGATGGGTTTAGGCGTAGCCTTCATCCTGGCCTTAGTGTTCGCCAACGAACTGTGGGGCTTAGTAGTCGCTCCTGCGATGGAGGCGTTGACGCGGATCGGCGTCAAACCGGAGTTGGTGATCATCTCGCCGATGGAGGGATTCTCCATCATCTGGGTAAAGGTGCCCCTCGTTGCCGCGATTTTTGTGGCGTCGCCGTGGGTCTTGTATCAAGTCTGGTCGTTCATCGCGCCCGGATTATACAAGCGGGAGCGCCAGTATGCCGCGCCTTTCGTAATTTCTACCGCAGGACTCTTTATCACCGGCGGCTTGTTCGCGTATTTTGTCGCATTCCGTTTCGGATTGGCGTTCCTGCTCGGCATTGGCCACGGGCAAGGCGTCTCGCCGATGGTGTCGGTGAACGAATACTTTGACCTTTTCGTCAACGTCATGCTGGGAGTCGGCCTGGTGTTCGAACTGCCGATCCTGGTCTTCTTCCTGGTCCTGCTGCGAATTGTGACGCCATCGTTCCTGATCGCCAATTCTCGCTACGCGATTCTCTGCATTGTAATTATCGCCGCGGTGGTCACTCCGACTCCAGACGTCTTCAATCTGGCCCTGTTCGCCCTACCGATGATTGTTCTCTACTTCATTGGTGTGTTCGCGGGTTATTTGCTGGTATTGAAGCGCGAGAACCGAAGATTCCCATGGGGAATCGTGCTATTTATCTTCATCTTGTTTTTGGCGCTTCTCGTAGCAGCAAGCTGGATTGCCGTGGTCAAGTACGGATATCGCCTAGTACCGGTCTGGCCGTTTCTAGTACGGTGAGCACTGGCTCGAGTCGGATGACGTCTTTAGACTCTGATCTATAGCCGCTATGGATCTCACCAAGCTTCTACGGGAATTGCGCGCCGAGCGCGATCAACTGGATCAGGCGATCGCCGCACTCGAAAAAGTCGACGGTGGCGGTCCGGGACTCGTCGCGGCTCCGAAGAGGCGCGGGCGGCGAAGCATGAGCGCGGCGGAGCGCCGCGCGGTGTCTGAGCGGATGCAACGGTATTGGGCCAAGCGCAAAGACGGCTCGGAATCCGACGCAACTTAACCTCGGAGCTATTTCTTAAAGAACCAGAGCCAGAAATACTGCTCGCCCGCCCCGTGGCGATAGCGGGGATCAAATCCGCAACGCCAAGCCATCTCGCAAGCCTGCTGGTCCGTAAAGGAAGCTCCGAGCCACGTATCGTCCGCCTTGGCCTCGATGCGCGGGTCCCCCTGGACCTGGAACTTGAAGAGCGCGCCCGGTCGTAACAGCCGATGAACTTCCCGCACATAATTCTCAATGATCTCGCGGCTGGGAATGTGCTGAAAAACGATGGTTGAGTAAGCGAAATCGAAGGGAAGTTCAGGGACGACGGTCAGGTCTTTTCCATTGTTTTGATAGACATGGGCATGTGGCCGACCATCCAGAGCTTTCGCCGCGAGCGCAACCATCTCGCCGCTGACATCGACAGCGTGGACTTCACCGAAGAATCCAGAGAAGGCGCGGGTGATGCGTCCGGCGCCGCAGCCTATTTCGAGAACCCGCATCTCCTTGGGATCTTTGCCCTGGCAGATGTTGGTCAGGTCGGTGAGGATGTCTTCTTCCAGGGCAGTTTGTCCGGAAGCAAAGAAATCGGCATCCGACCATGCCTCATTACCCGTAGCCACATAGTAGCGAGCGTTTTCTCGTGCGCGGGCATCCCAATCCTCACGCATCTTCTGGAGTTGATCGGGCTGGCTGATCGGATCCATCGTTGGTTTTGGGCGAGGGCGAAATTCGGAGTTTGGGGATGTAAACGGAGTTTGGTGGACGGTAAGGGATTCGAACCCTCGACCCCCGCGTTGCGAACGCGGTGCTCTCCCAACTGAGCTAACCGCCCACGGTTATCGGCGTACGAAATCAGTGTAGCATGTCCGGTGGGATTGGGGGCAATCCGGGTAGCAACCAACCAACGGAGGTGCTGTGAGCTAGTACAGTGAAAGCACTTAGATGATAGGTAGGAAAGTAACGTAGATGGAGAATTTTCGCCGTCCACTGCACTATACTTGTGTTACGATTCGGTGGTCTCCAGCCGATATGTTCAATAGGCATGATTGACACCCTCCCAGACGCCGACGCAATCCTTATTCAGTTCAACCGGCTGATTCAGGAGTTGCTGCGCGGCAATATGAACAGGAATACCTTCCGGCCATGGGAGATTGAACTGCTGCTCGACATTGAGGCCTGTAGCCTGCGTGAATCGTCGAAGCGCGAGATTTTGCGACGCTATCAACGCGCCGTGCACCGCCAAATGGAAAAAGGCGGCCGGACTCCTCTCAAACTGTCAGAGTATCTCGAGACCAATCGCTTAAAGCGGAATACGCTCGAAGAGAAGTCCGCCTAGTCCTCCCCCGCTATTTTCAAGTCTTAGGCATCGAGGGGGCTTGGTCCGAGTCACCCGTGCGTTATCATAGGTCAGAGTGGCTGCGCGGCTTCCGTCGCGCGTACAATCGGCCATAAGAAGCTTGTAAGCAGCTTTTTATGTTTGATTTAGCTGCCCTAAAGGGGGTTCAAGATGGGTTGTGGCGGCGGCGGAATGGGTGCACCGAAGATCGAGGAACAGAATCGATCCGGAAGGACA
>JBDTTK010000296.1:0-5788 GCA_039930685.1 Bryobacteraceae bacterium
GCAGGATTGGCGTGGCGTTGATAGATGACCACAGTCACTCACGCATTTGAGCATCGTAGGGCCGGGCATGCCCGGCCCTATTCAACCGCGCCAAAACCGCGCCCATAGCCCCGCACGTCAGTGCGGGGATTCGTCACCGCCTGCCTCTACCGCGTTCGCCCGTTGTGCTTCAACACATCGATCCGGTTCGACAGCCGATTCTGCTGCCGCGTGATTCGCGCACGCTCCGCGCCGCTCAATCCACCGCCCGACAACCGGTCGCGTCGGACCTCCCGCGCCAGCCCGCGCTCCCGCCGCTCAATGGACCGCGTCTCGCCACGCGTTAGCGATCCGCTCCGGACGCCTTGCGCGATCCGCCCTTGCTGCCGCGCCTCGCGCCGCGCAATATTGCCGGCAAAGAGCCCACCCGTCATCAACATGCCGGCCGCCGTGATCATCAATAGTCTTTTCATGGCTTTGCTCCTCCTGCTTCTACAAACTCGAAATCCCCGGCGGAGTTTTGCTGCGCATTCATTAAAGCCGAATGAACTCTGACTCGAACCGCGTTCATGCTACCCTTCGGAATCATGGCAAGCAGAAGCGTCAATAAAGTGATTCTCATCGGCCACCTCGGCCGCGACGCGGAGACCAAGTTCACGCCCTCCCAAGTGGCTGTGACAAAGTTTTCGGTAGCAACCAATCGCCGTTGGAAAGATCAGCAGTCCGGCGAATGGAAAGAAGAAACCGACTGGTCGAATGTCGTCCTGTGGCGTCAGGAAAATCTCGGCCAATACCTGACCAAAGGCAAACAGGTTTACGTCGAAGGACGCCTGCAAACGCGCAGCTACGAAGATAAAGACGGCAAGAAAGTCTGGACCACCGAAGTCGTGGCCGACGACGTCATCCTCCTCGGGGGACGCGGCGAAGGTGGTGGCGGCGGAGGCGGCGACGAGTACTCGCAGATGGCCTCCATGCCGCGCAGCGCCCAGACCCGGCGCGCACCCGCCGGAGGCGGCGGCGCCCCTGCTCCTTCCTCGCATGACACAGGCTTTGAAGGCGGAGTCACCGACGACGACGTGCCGTTTTAGACCTTTGCTTCTGATTGGTCGGAGGCCCTGAGGCCTCCTTCTCAAGGCAGCCGCGCTGGATGAATTCACTCCATGGATCAGCGCCTTGTTCTACACACTCTCCTCCGGCAATACTGCATAACCCGCCGCGACGAGTGCGACTCTCTTTACCGGCGCTTCATCCTTGATGGTTCCCGGAAGGAACCTGATCTCGACCGATTCAACGCGCTCGTCGAAAGTTCGGAAGGACACCGCCGAATCGTCCGCGTCCAGGCCGTTGAGGCTATCCTTCGCGCCGTCGAGAGACACACGTTCGAATCCGCACAAACCCCCGATGGGCTTGCCGCCGACGTCGAAGCGTCCGCCAGCGCGTCTGCCGTCTGGCGTGAGGAATTCATCACGGAATCGGTCGTGCTCGAAGCACTGGCCGAGGAGCGCCGGTCCTTTGCTAACTACCTGAATTCGCTTCGAGTAAACCTGCCTCGCCGGGTGGATCCGCTCCCGTTTCGTCGGACCCTGCAGGAGCAGGAGACCGCCGCTTTGTGGGACGCCCTCAATCAACGCTGGGACACCACGCATGGCTACTGGCATCCGCGCACTGGATTGGCCATACCAACCGACGTCTGGGTATTCAATGAAACCTTCGCCGAATCAGGCGGCTCCGATACGATCCGCACGATTCTTCGCAATCGCTCCGTCGCACGGATCTTCGAGCTGGACCGCTTTGACGAGCGGCCCTGCGAAATTGACGCCGATGTCCTCGAAATCCGCTACGAAATCCCGGAACTCTATTGGACCGCCCAGCCGTTCGACTGGATTTGCTACGCGTCACACGAAGGCACCGTGGCTATTGGCGGCGATTGGATGCTCAGCGCACTCAGGCAAAGCTGCCCGGAAGTCGACGAGCATCGAATCGCCTGACTGCGCGGCCAAAACCTGCCCCTCACCCCTGCCGCAGCGCAATCGCCGGAGCGATCCGCGATGCCCGAATCGCCGGCGCTAATCCCGCAATCAACGCAACCACCGCCAGAATCGCCACCACCGCGGCCAGCGTCACCGGATCCGTCGGCGTCACGCCAAATAGCAGCGTCCTGAGAACCGACGCCAGCCCGATCGACGCCGCCACTCCGATCGCCGCGCCGATTACCGTTTGCCATAACGCCGTCGTCAACGCCATCCGCAGTATCTGCTCCGGACTCGCGCCCAGCGCCATCCGCACGCCGAACTCATTCCGCCGCTGGCTCACCGCATACGCGTTCACGCTGTAAATTCCCAGGATCGCGAGAAGCAGCGCGACGCCCGCGAACGCCGACATCAGCACCGTCCGAAACCGCGGACCCGCGAAAAAGCTGTCGAACGTATCTTCCATCGTCGCGACGCGGTCGATCGGCTGATCCTTGTCGAGCGATTGCACCTCCCGCCGGATCGCCGCCACCAGCGCTTCCGGATTCTGGCTCGTCCGCACGGCGACCATGGTCGACGAGTTCCAGATGTTTTGCGCGAAGGGAATGTAAATCGTCGGCTCTGCCTCCGAGCTCAGCCGGTCGAGCTTGACGTTCGCCGTAACGCCCACGATCTCAGCCCGCACCGTCGGCTCGAAGCCGTTCTTGCCCAAAATAGGCCGGTTGATTCGCAGGAACCGCCCGACCGTCCGCTGGTTCTTGTAATACCGGTCCGCGAACGCCTGATTGACCAAGACCACCGGCGCGCCCGACGCCGTATCCGTCGGAGCGAAACCGCGGCCATCTTTCAAGGCCACGCCCAGCGTCTGCAAGTAACCGCTGTCGAGCGTCACGTAATAAATTCCCGGACGTTCGCCCTCTTCGTGAACCGTGTCGATATCCAGCTCGAACGGAATCGTGTGCGTCATCGGCTGGAGAGGCAAATGGCTCGCCGTCGATACCGACTCGACTCCCGGCAGACTCCGAATCTTCTCAGTCATCCGGTTGTAGAAGCTCAAAACCCGATCCGGCTCGGGATACTTCGAAATCGGCAGGAACACGGAAAAGGAAAGCACCTTCTGCGGACGAAATCCAAGCTCTACGCTAGTCAACTTATTTAGGCTCTGGAGCATCAAGGCGGACCCCGCCAGCAGCACCGTGGCCAGCGCCACCTCAATCACCACCAACCCGGACCGCAAACGCCCTGCCCTTCGCCCGCCGGTCGACCCTCGCCCTCCGTCGCGCAGCGTGGCGTGCGCGTCGACCTTTGAAGCCTCGAGGGCCGGAGCCAATCCGAAAAGTACGCCCGTCAGTACCGACACAGCCGTCGTAAACCACAGGACGGCGCTGCTGATTCGGATCGGCACGGTCGGCGGAATCGAATTCGGCGGCAAGATGGACCTGCTGATTCTCAGAAGCCATACGGCGAACAGCAATCCGAGTAACCCGCCCAGGACCGAGAGCAGCGTGCTTTCCGTCAGCAACTGCCGGATCACCCGCCATCGTCCCGCGCCCAATGCCGCCCGGATCGCAATCTCGCGCCGCCTTGAAACGGCGCGCGCGAGCAGCAGGCTGGCGACATTGCCGCACGCGATGAGCAAAACCAGCATCACGGCGCCGCCCAGCATATACAACGTGGTCCGGAAATCCTTCCCGTTGAGCCCTAGCCAGTCCTGCAAGAGATCGATCCGGACCGTCCAGCTCCGATTCGTCCCGGGATACCGTTCCGCGAGCCTCCGGGCGATCGCCATGCACTCCTGCGTGGCCGCCGGAACGCCTACCCCCTCACGCAACCTCGCCACAGTCGTCAGATTGTGGAACGTGCGATTTCCCGCTTCGAACCGCACCGGAACCCAAAGCGAGTGGCGTCGGTTAATAAATTGAAAATCCGGGGGCATCACGCCGACGACCGCAAATTGCTGATCGTTGAGGCGGATCATGCGGCCCAAAATATTCAGATCCGACCCGAACTGTTCGCGCCACAACCGGTCGCTCAGAATCACGACGCGCGAATACGCTTCCGGCTTCAGAAGACCATCCTCGTCCGGGAGAAAGGGCCGGCCCAGTGCGGGTTTCACGCCTAGCGTCGCGAAGAAATTCGCCGTAACGGCGCCCCCGCGCAACTGCTCCGGGCGGTCGCCCCCGGTGAGCACAAAACCCTGCGGAATCCATCCCGCCATTTGCGAAAAAGACGTGGACTCGGCGCGAAAATCCAGGAAATTTGCGCCCGCAACGGGAAAAATTGTCTGGTTCGCGTCCTTTTCCCACAAAAGCACTAAGTGCGACGGATCGGAATAAACAAGCGGCCGCAGCAGCACTGCGTCGATCACGCTGAACATCGCTGTGTTCGCCCCGATGCCGAGGGCCAGCGCCGCCAGGATGGGCAGCGTGACCGCCGGCGCCCGGACGAGCAGGCGGAGAGCGTACCGGAGATCCTGAAGCAGGCCGTCCATGGCGAGACGAGGTAATGATACCGAAGGCCCCTCCCACCTCGCTATCCTGTGTGATCCGTCTCACCCCAGTCCGGATCGTCCTTTGCGACAGCCGGACGCCGTATTTCCCAAGTTCGCCCGCATTCGCTATACTGGAGTTGGCGGATTCAATCGGTGGGCGAAAGCCCACTTTTTTATTGGTTGAAACGCCGAACGGGAATTAGGTATCTGGATGGCAGCCGGAAACCGGGAATCGATCGTCAAACTAATTAACGCCCTCGCGGAACGGGTGGCGGAGGCCGAAGGTCTGGAGCTTGTCGACGCCGACATGCTCGGAGGTGGTGGCGCCCGCCTGGTGCGGATCTATATTGATAAGCCCGGCGGGGTTTCGCACGGCGATTGCGAGAAGGTTTCTCATGAGGTTGGCGCGCTTCTCGATGCTGAAGACGTCATTCCGGGTGGAACGTACCAACTGGAGGTCAGTTCGCCGGGCGTCGAACGCGCCTTGAAGCGGCCCAAGGAATATGAACGGTTTCTTGGCCAGAAGGCTCGCATTGTTCTCCGCGAGCCCGTCGAGAACCGGAAGCGCTGGGAAGGCAAGCTCGCCGCAATCTCGGGCGATGTCGTCACGCTGGAACCGGCCGGCGGCGGAACCATTCAGTTCACCCTCGAACAGGTTGAAAAAGCCAACCTCAAGTTTGAGTGGTAGCCCGGATCGCACTCGAATTTTGAAAGCGAAGTGAGGTAAGAGTTTTGGGATCGATCTATCAGTCCATCGAAATCTTGAGCAAAGAGAAGGGCATCGACGCTGGCCTGGTGCTGGATGCGGTCAAGGATGCGATGGTTGTCGCTGCGCGCAAGCATTTCCGCACGACAGAGGACCTCGAAGCCGACTTTGATCACGCGTCGGGCGCCTTCCAAATCTATGGCGTTCGCCAGGTTGTCGAAGCCGTCACCGACCCAATTCGCGAAATCTCATTGGACGACGCCCGCACAGCCAATCCGGAGATCGAAATCGGCGGCGTGATCCGCGACCTGAAGCCGACCACCGACCTGGGCCGCATTTCCGCCCAAACCGCGAAGCAGGTAATCCTGCAAAAAGTTCGCGAAGCTGAGCGGGAAACCATTCACTCCGAATACTCCGGCCGCGTCGGCGAACTGGTGAACTGCGTCATCAAGCGCATCGAAGGCCAGGACCTGGTCGTCGACCTCGGAAAAACCGAAGCGCGCCTTCCGAAAAAAGAACAGTCGCGCCTCGAAAACTTTAGCGTCAGCGACCGCATCCGATGCGTGATTAAGAGCGTCGAAAAAACCGGCAAGAACGCGGGCGTCATCGTCTCGCGCGCCGCGCCGGAACTGGTGATGCGCC
>JBDTTK010000297.1:0-5783 GCA_039930685.1 Bryobacteraceae bacterium
GATGAGGCCCAGCACGATCGCCTCGATCATTCGGATTCCGTACCGCGAAAACCAGAGCAGCAGCAGAATGTCACCAGCTGTCAGGACCACGCCGATAATAAGAGGAATCTTGAACAACAGGTTCAGCGCAATTGCCGCGCCGAGGACTTCCGCAAGGTCGCACGCCGCGATCGCAATCTCGCACAGGATCCACAGTGCGTAGTTCACGCGCTTCGGGTACGATTCGCGGCAGGCCTGCGCCAGGTCCCGGCCGGCGACAATCCCTAGCCGCGCGCTCAGCGTCTGCAGCAGGATCGCCATGAAGTTCGAGACGACGAGGACCCACAGCAGTTGATATCCGAACCGTGCGCCGCCTTCGAGGTCCGTCGCCCAGTTGCCCGGGTCCATGTATCCGACGCTGACGAGATAAGCCGGTCCGGCGAAAGCGAACATGCGCCGCCAGAACCCGACCTGCCGGGTGGCGACGCTGGAGTGAACCTCGGGTAGGGACGCGGCAGACATGAAGGCTCAGTTACTTCCTCTAGTTTAACTATAGTTAACTCTATCGCGCAAGGTCGATTTCCTCCGAACCGCCTCGTTCATGACTGACCTGGTTCGATCACACTGACCTGTAGGTGGCAATAATTTCCGACTGTTAGCTAACCCAATGCTTCTAACAAATTGATTACAAGTCTGGCCCTGAACTTGCTACTATCGCTGCAAGTATCATCTTGGAGGAAGAATGAAGCTGATCGGTATAACCCCGTTTCTGATGGCGCTGGCCCTGGCAAGTTTATCCGCGACCGGATGCTCAAAGAGCACTTCCGCGGACTCGACCCCTGGTCGGGGTCAGACCGGACTACCCAGCGTTCCTGGAAGCGAACCCGGCGCCAACCCGTCACCCGTCGCCACCGGATCGAGGACCCCGGCCCGTCCTGCCAGCCTGATCCTGGCGGAAGGCACTCCCATCAAAGTTCGCACCACGACGACCGTGTCCACCAAGAGCGCCCGGTCAGGCGATAGCTTTCAAGCTGTTCTCGAAGAGCCTCTGACGGTCGACGGCATCCTGATCGCGGATCGCGGAGCGCAGGTTGACGGGATCGTCGCCGAATCCAATCCCGGAGGCCGTGTCAAAGGCCGTGCGCTGCTTGAACTTCGCCTTGCGAGGTTGCATACCACCCGCGGCATCATCGACTTGAACACCAATGAGCGCGGCCGTCAGGCGCGCGGAACCAAGAAACGCGATGGCGTCATAATCGGTATCGGAGCGGGTGTTGGCGCAGCGATAGGCGCCCTTGCCGGAGGCGGAAAAGGCGCGGCCATCGGAGCCGGAGCGGGCGGAGGCGCGGGCACCGGCGTCGTTCTCGGGACGCGCGGCGCTCCCGCCGTGATCCCCGCCGAATCGGTTCTTACGTTCCGCCTGCAGGATGCGGTAACGCTGTCTTAAGCCGAATCCAACGCGAATCGGCCAAAGCCCCGCGCCCGTGCGCGGGGTTTCGCTTGGTGGCAGCCGTTAGGCCGCCGCCAGACCCTTAAGCCATTTTTCCGCGAGCTTTTCCGGATTCGCCTTCGTCAAATCGATCTTCTCCGTGCCGACCTGAGTGCCGTCATCTGAGAAATGAGCCACGATGCCGTCCGGCGTCGGAGTCAGCTCCAATCGGACCTGCTTGGCGTCCAGGCGCAGTACAGTTCCGAGCCACGTAATTTGGACTTTTGCCCTATGACCAAAGCCAATCCGAACAGCATGGTTCAGCAGTTCCTGCGTGAAGACGCCGTCCTTTAGCGCCTCGGCGTACGGCGCGGCCTTTGCCTCTGCCGCTAGCTCCGCCGCGTCTCTTAATTTCTTGCGGCGCACCTCCGCCGGGTCCACCTCTTCGCGGGCCTCAAGGTTTTTAAGCGCGTTCTCCATGTTGTCCGCGTAGCTCATATACTCTCCTCAGTGTAAGCGGAATCCCATCTTTGCCGCCTCTTAAAAGCGTGCCTCTTGCGTGACCCTCCGTACAAACGGAACCGGCCTCGAACTTCAGGCCGCCGGCCTCTCCAACTACGGCGAAGGTCTGAATTTTGACTAAAGTATTCCATCGGATATTTCGTGGAATTATTCTTGTGAATTGATTCAGAAATGGGCATAGTACCGCCTCCGGACCACTACGGAGTCTCATTCATCCACGAACCTTAGAAGGAGCTGCCCGTGTGCAACTCGGGTCTAAGGTGCGTGCGCGCCTTCCTCAGCTCTTGCCCAGACGTCCATAAAGGCCCATTTTCTACGAGCTTAGCAGCGCCGCCCGGATTGGACCGGGTCTCTCCTTATCTCGAATCGACCAACCGGAGGCCTCGTCTCCAGTACCGCGCCCGGCCTGCTTACTAAAGTGATTCAGGCTTTTGATCCGTCCTGCTTGCCGGTTTTCCTTAGTCGTGCGTAGGGTCAATCGAGAGCCCAACTCGGGGGTAACCCGTACGTCTGATCGTGTCCGCGGACCGTTGTCGAGGTCAGGCTAATCTGGGAAACAAATGAAATTATTTCCAACAAATCGGCGCAATCAGCGCGGAAACGTGATGGTGGAATTTGCGTTGAGCGCGCCCATCGCGCTCATGTTCATGACCGCCGCTTTCGATTTCGGATTCTACGCCTATGCGTTCATCTCGGTCGAGAATGCCGCCCGCTCGGCTGCCCTCCGGAACTCCGGAGGCCGCGAGAGCGCCGCGGACCAGCCTGCGGCTTGCGCCGTCGCGATGCAGGAGTTGCGGGGATTGCCCAATATCGGAACCCTGGCGACCTGCGGCACCGCCCCACTAATAGTGACCAGCGTTCTCTGCGACGGACCGGGCGCCTGCGCCGGATCGGCCGGTACGCCGGATGGCGCTCCCGCCGCGGCCGTGACCATCAGTTACACCATGCCGTCTGTCTTTCGGATTGCCTTCACCGGTCCCGGCGTAATCACTAGAACCTCGGAGATGAAAGTGAGGACCCTGCAATGAGGGCCGTCGTCTCCAAGCCCCGTCAACGCGGCAGCCTGACGTTCGAAACGGCGCTTGTGTTCATTCCCACGATGTTTCTGTTCATGGGGCTGATCGAAGTCTCGCGCGGACTATGGATGTATCATACGCTCGCGTCGGCCGTGAAGACCGCCGCGCGCTACTCGATCGTCCATGGTGAAACCTGTGTTTCTTCGACTGCGGCCTGCCAGATTACGGTGGCCGACGTCGCCCGGACCATGAAGCAGCGCGGACTTGGACTTGACGAAAGCTCGTTAAGTCTTTCCATGAAGGCAGGCGACTCGTCTGTCTCCTGTGAACCGGTCACCAACTGCCTGCAAAACGGCACCGCCTGGCCGCCGGCGCCCTACAATTTGCAAGGTCTGCCGGTGCAACTCCAGGCGCAATATCGTTTCGGAACCGTATTTTGGCCGTTCGGAAACCGCTCGTTCACCTTTAATGCACGGGCGCAGGAAAGCATTCAGTTTTGACGAGTGGCCGTCCATCCGTGGACGGGAACGCGCAGCACGGTTGGCAACATAGGACGCGGGATCACCCGCGCACGTGGCCGAGAGAACTTTGGCTTAGGGAGGCGGAAATGTACGCAGTACACCCGGTAACATCCAAACGCAAGCGGCGCAGTCGCGGAACGATTCTGATTCTTTTCGCTCTGGTTTTTGCCGTATTGGCGGGCGCGACGGCGCTCGTATTGGATGTCGGCTGGGGCTACTTCGTGGCTCGCCGCGCCCAAACGGCCGTCGACGCGGGTGCAATGGCCGCCGTCGCCGAAGCCGTTCAAACCGCCGCCGCCAACGTAACTCCTTCCTGCGGAACCGTCGGCTGTCAGTCGGCCGGCGCCTGTCCGACCTCTGGAAATCTTTCTGTCGCCTGTAAGTATGCGCGCCAGGCGGGCTTCGTCGACGGAGGCGACTCCGGCCGCCAAACCGTGGCGATCTCCGCCGGAGCCGGGCCTTCCGTACCAGGCGTTCCTTATCTCAATGCCGACTATTGGGTCCAGGTGACCGCCAGCCAGCGCCTCGCCCCGTGGCTCGGAGGCATCATCGGCTCCGCCGGATTGAACCCGACCGCGCAGGCCATCGCCGCCGTACGCCGTTCGAACGTCAACATGTCGATCGACCTGCTCAACCGCAGCAAAGACTGCTTTGTGTCCCTGATCGGACTCGGCCTCGTTTGCGGTGAGGACCTTTTGACTCTCGGTCTCAACTCGATTCAGGCCGAGAACGGCATCCACATGGCCTCCTCCAATCCCGACGGCCTGGGTCTCCCCGCCATCGCCACCGCAACCGTCGTGCTCTCGGCAAATGTGCAAGCGCCTTATACCCGAATCATGGGCAAAGGCGCCATTCAGAACATCGGACTTGCCAGTTGGACCACCCCGCCGCAAAACGGCTTTCCGGACGGCGAGATGTTCTCCGATCCAATGCAGGGTATGGGTCAGCCACCCGCACCCACCGGCCTGCCGGACCACCCCGTCTCAGGCGGCATCATCGTCGGCAGCCTGAATCCCGCCGCACCGACGGTCCTGCCCCCCGGAAACTACTACGCGACCACCATCGCGCTGCCGCTGCTTCCGGCTATCCCCACCGGGCTTCCGGTCACTGTCCTCGGCAATGTCATCTTCTCCGACGGAAACGCCAATCCCTGCGGTGGATTCTGCAACTACGTGTTTTACGGCGGAATCGTTACCGGCGCGCTCAGCACCACGACGTTCGCTCCAGGCCGCTATATCTTTGCCGGATCACAACCCGTGGCGGGCGGACCCGGCACCAGCCTCACCGTCGGCGCGAACGCCATCATGAAGGACCTGACTCCTCTGGTGAACGGCGAGATCACGCAAAATACTGACGCCGGCGAGATCTTCATCTTTACCGACTCGCACTTCCCAGGCCTGCAATTGCCCGTCTCGATCGCGTCCAGCGGAATCTCGTTTCCCCAGGCGCGCGCTGGCTTAATGGCCGGTGTGAATCCGCAGATTACGCTGCATGGGCTGAACGGCAACCATCAATCAGTTCCGGCTAACCTGCGGCCCTTCGCGCCCGTTCTCATCTGGCAGGACCAGGCCAACACTACGCTGAAATACACACCGCAAGGCAAAGTCGACATCAGCTGCGGCAACGTCTGTAACAACATTCTCTCGATACCCGGATCGCAGGAGATGGTCTTGCAAGCCTCGCAATCCGGCGGCCATGCGGGAACCAATCTATATGGCACCATCTATGGACCGCGCGGGTCGTACCTGACCCTCTTAGGCCTCCTTCCCGGAGACACCATCGCGGGACCGCTGCAAATTATTACCGGAGCGCTACAGATGACACTCAACACGTCACTGAAGTTGAAGGCGCTTCCGAATCCCCCGACACGGTTGACCGCTGTATTGATCAATTGAAGATCGGGAGTACGCGGTGCGATCCGTCCTCGCGGAAAGGCCGGATCGCGCGGCGTTCGATGTCGGTGGAGGAGCCGCGGCCCGTAGAGGCGGAATCATATTCCGGCGGGCCGTTGGTCTTTACAACCCCGGACCCTAACCAGTCCGGGGTGCTATTCGCTTTAATTCCCCGAACAGAGTACGTCCGCGCTGCTTCCGCTTCCTGTTTCGCATTCTCCCGTCGGTATGACAAACTAATCCTCGAGGAGCCTGGATGCGCTGGCCTTATTTCGGTTTCGTGTGTCTTGCGTTTCTGTCGACCGGTTGCGGAACCGGACCCACTCCGCCGGAGTTCCGGAGTCCGTCAACGTTCTCGTCTCCGGCCGGCTGTTCTTCACGCCGATCAAGATCGATCGCGGTGTGAACGCCGTGAGCTTTGCCG
>JBDTTK010000298.1:0-5771 GCA_039930685.1 Bryobacteraceae bacterium
GGGCCTCGCAGCCTGGGGCTTCCACATCGTGAGTTACGTGCTGCTGAACTCGTCGATCAACAGCATCTGCCACATGGTCGGCTATCGCAATTTCGACAACAAGGCGACGAACCTGCAATCGATCGCGTTGCTGACGGCGGGCGAGGGTCTGCACAACAACCATCACGAGTTCCCGACGTCGGCGCAGTTCGCGCTGCGCGGACACGAGTTCGATCCGGCTTGGCCGGTGATCCGGCTGCTCGAGATGTTGCGGTTGGCGGAAGTGGACCGGACGCCGATCGCGAAGGCTGCCTAAGCCGCCCTGACGGGCGGCGTTAGGAGCGCTAAGTTGCTCTTGGCTACTGCTTCAGGATCTTGATGATATTGCTGTAGTCGTCGGTCCAGGCGCGAAAGCCGGACGGCGTCTTATAGGTATTCAGAATGCCGTGGTCGAGCGGAGTCTCGCCGAATGCGGCGTCGCTTCCTGAAACGAGCATCCAAGTAGTGGCGGACATGTACTCATTGTTGTCGGGGTCGTCCTCGATGACATACGCCGTCTTATGCATGTCGTCGGCGTTGCGCTGGACGACTGGCTCAAGGGTCAAGTACTTGTTTGAGATGTGGACCGCAAGAATGCCGCCGGGCTTCAAATGGCGGAAGTAGAGCTCGAAGGCTTCGCGAGTCAGCAGATGGACCGGGATCGAGTCGCTCGAAAAGGCGTCGATGGCGAGCAGGTCGAAGTTCTGGGGTTCCTGGCGTTCGAGCACCAGACGGGCATCGCCTAACAGGACCTTCAAGTCGGCCTGGGATCTCGGCACGAAGAAGAACTGGGTGCGCGCGATGCCTTCTACGATCGGGTTGATCTCGTAATAGCGGAAGTAATCGCCTGCGCGGGACCAGGCCGCCATGACACCGGCGCCGAGGCCGACGACGCCCACGCGGACAGGTCCTTTTCGCTGAAGAACCGTCATTGCCCTGCCGACGCCGGACGTGGCGGTGTAATAAGAGGTCGGAGTGGTCAGCAGCGCAGGCTGCATGACTTCTTCGCCGTGGTTGATGGTTCCGTGGACGAGGACGCGCACGGGACCAGCCTTTTCCTCGATATCGTCCCGAACCTTCAGCATGCCGTAAAAATTGCGGACGGTGACGCGATACCCTTTGAGATCTTCCCCTTCCTTGTAGGCGCAAAAGCCGGTGAGCGCGATGACTCCCGAGATGGCGAGCGTCCGGATGACGGCGGGCGGAATCCGCTCCGCGACTACGTCCCAGGCGGCGACGACGCCGAGCACGCCGCAGGCGACGATCGAGATCGGCAATTCGAGATAGCTCGGGAAGAAGCGGGGCGCGATGAAGGCGACGAACAGTCCACCAACGGCGCCGCCGAGCGAAATCATCAGATAGAAGATGGTCAGGTGGCGCGGATGCGGCTTGCGGGCGCTGAGTTCGCCGTGGCAGAACATGCAGGCGAGGAACAGGCAGATGCTCAAGACCGGAATCAACGCAAAGACGTTTACGTTTCCGCCGGAGGCATACACGATGTACGCCATCACGCCGAGAACGATGGCGAGCTGCGGCAGAAAGAAGCTGCGGTTGTAGAACTTGTCGCTGTCGAAGCAAAGGATGAAGGTCAGCAGGTAGAGGCTCAGGGGCACGACCCAGAGCAACGGGATCGGCGCGACGTTCTGGCTGAGGTGATTGGTAACCGAGACGAGAAGGGCCGACGCGCAGGCGGCGAAGCTCATCCAGAGGATGAGTTGCGTGGCGGATGGACGATCGGCGGCGGCTTCTTCGAACTTCTCGACGGCAACGGCATCCGCCCAGGAGCTGCGGAACCAGGCGACTCCGGCGCAGGTGACGGCGAAGACGACGAAACCGCCGGACCACATGTAGGCTTGCAAGCTGGTCGCGAATCGCGGTTCGACCGCGAACGGGTAACTGATGAGGGCGAGCATTGAGCCGAGGTTCGAGAGCGCGAAGAAGCGATAGGGCATCGCGCCCTTGCGCGAACGAACGTACCAGGCTTGGAGTAACGGGCTGGTGGCGCTCAGCAGGAGATACGGCAGTCCGATAGTAGCGCCCAGGAGCAGGATGATGCGCAGTGTCGGATCGTCGCCGGGCGATGGTTTCCAGCCAGCGGACGGGAGGATGGGCAGCGTGGCGACGCCCAGCGCAAGGAGTCCGATGTGGGTGAGTACTTGCGCCTTCGGCTTGAGGAAGCGGATGAGCACCCAGGCGTACGAGTAGCCGGCAAGCAGCAGGAGTTGGAAGAAGAGCATGGCCGCGCTCCACACGGCCGCCGATCCGCCAAACCACGGCAGGATGATCTTGGCGATCATCGGCTGCACTTGAAACAGAAGGAATGCGCTCAGAAAGATCGTCAGGGCGTACAAAAGCATTCCTCCTGATTGTCAGTGATGGCTCACGCGCAGCAAAGCGTGGGCACATTAAAAAAGATTTGTGTACGCTAGATCCAATGTCTACGCTATCCCGACGGGCTTGGTTGGAAGCCCTGACTTCTCTGTCCGCGATGCTGGTGCTGGAGCCGGGGCTCGAGGCGCAAGGACGCCAACAGCAGCCGATTCCGATGCGGATCAACAAAGAGATGCTGGCCCAGGCGCTGAAGCTGGTCGGGCTGGATTTTACGGACGCGCAGCAGGAGATGATGCTGCAATCCGTGAATCGCAGCGTAGTCGGATTTGACGCACTGCGGAAACTGAACATTCCGCTGGATACGGAGCCCGCATTCCGTTTTATTCCGGCGCTGCCCGGCAAAGAGCCGAAGATGCGTCCGGCGAAGTTCCAGCCGACGAAGGCAAGGGCCGTCAAGCGTCCTGCGTCGCTCGATGACTTGGCGTTCGCGACGGTACCGGAATTGGCTGCCTTCGTAAAGTCCAAGCAGGTCACGTCGACCGAGTTGACGAAGATGTATCTGGCGCGGCTGAAAAGATTCGGGCCTAAGCTGAACTGCGTAATCACCCTGACCGAAGACCTGGCGCTGAAGCAGGCCGCGGCGGCCGACGCCGAGATCCAACGCGGGAAGTATCGCGGTCCGCTGCACGGGATCCCGTACGGCGCGAAGGACCTGTTCGCCACTAAAGGCATCAAGACCACCTGGGGCGCGGAGCCATTTCAGGATCAAGTGATCGATCACAACGCCACGGCGATCGACCGGTTGGAAGCGGCGGGCGCGGTGCTGTGCGCCAAGCTGTCGATGGGCGCGCTGGCGCAGGGCGACCTGTGGTTCAACGGCATGACGCGGAATCCTTGGAATCTCGAGCAGGGTTCGAGCGGGTCGTCGGCAGGGTCGGCGTCGGCGACGTCAGCGGGACTGGTCGGCTTTTCGATCGGGACCGAGACGCTGGGATCGATCGTCTCACCGAGCACGCGGTGCGGCGTGGTCGGGCTGCGTCCGACGTATGGACGCGTCAGCCGCTACGGCGCGATGGCGTTGAGTTGGACCATGGACAAAGTCGGGCCGCTCTGCCGCGGGGTCGAGGACTGCGCGCTGGTGCTGAATGCGATGCACGGGCCGGACGGCAAGGACGGCACGGTGCTGGATGCGCCGCTCGACTGGCTGCCGCAAACGCCGGTTTCGGGATTGAAGATCGGGTATCTCAAGGCCGAGTTCGACCGCATGACGGGCGACCGCGGCAAGCTCTACGCGGACGCGCTGGACGCGGTCCGGAAGGCGGGAATGAAGCTCGAAGAGGTGGCGCTTCCGGCATTCGACACCGGGGCGCTGCGCGTCATCCTAAGCGCCGAGGCAGCGACGGCGTTCGACGACATCACGCGTGACGGGCGGGTCGGGATGTTGAAGGGTCAACAGCCGTTCGACTGGCCGAATTCGTTCCGGTCGACGAGGTTGGCGCCCGCGGTCGAGTACATCCGGGCGCAGCGCGGGCGGACGCTATTGCAGCAGGAGATGGACAAGTTCATGTCGCAATGGGATGTGATCGTATGCCCGCCGCAGAGCGCGAGCCTGACGGTGACGAACATGACGGGGCATCCGCAGGTGGTGGTGCCGTGCGGGTTTCTGAACGGCAAGGAGCCGTTCGGGTTGATGTTCACCGGAAAGCTGTACGAGGAAGGGACTCCGCTGCTGGCGGCGCGGGCATTCGAGCAGGCGACCGAGTGGCACACGATGCATCCGAAGATGGATTTCGCGTAGAACGAGATAGCGGGACGGACTGCGTCCGCAGGACGGGTTCGGACCTGGAGGTCCGTGCTGCCGGCGATTCAGTTCTTGTGCAGTTCTTTCTGTAAGTCCTCGATGACGTCGGTGCGGTCCGGCTCATTGAGGTCGCGCTCGAGGCGGCGGAGCGCGACGCCGAGCACGTCGCGATGGTGGAGCTTCGAGCCGACGCCTTCGGATTCGCTCAGTTTCAGCCACAACTCGTGGAGGCGATCGACATCTTCGGGCCACAGCCGCGGCGGGTGCGGACCGAGGTTGACGTACATTGAGGGCCGTTCCGGACTAATGACTTCGAGCGAGAATGCGTGACGCGGCTCCGGCTGGCGCTCCCAAGCCTGTCCGATGCTGCGGGCGAGTTCTTCGGACGGCATGCGCGCGGAGACGCCGGTCACGAGGCGCGACGCCTTCAGACGGTTGGCGGTCTGCACCATGGCGTCGAACGGGTTGACGGCAGGCACGACGAGCAGTTCGACGGGCTTGCCTTGCTTTTCGGCGACTTCGACGACGTGGCTGAACAATTCCTTTTCGTAGTCGCTGAAGATCTGGGCTTCCGATAGGTCGTATTCGGCGGCGCCCGTGGAGATCGGGCGGACAGTCATCACAACAATGTCGTGCCGCCGCAGGTTGGTCTTCTCGAGCACGCGCTTGAGGTGGTCCATGCGATGGTAATCGCGGACGCTGACCAGGACGGAGCCGGGACGCGCGTGTAGATTCGTGGAGTCGACCTGCGGTTGATGGTCGAGATTAAACTGTTCAAGGCCTTTCGGCTCCTGATGTTTTTGCCGCTGATTGATCTTTTCCGAGATTGTGAAGACGAGGAAGAAGGCTACGGTGAAGGCGATGCCGTACATGGTGGCAATCTGCTTCGAGAAGAGATTGGCGACCGCGACTAAACCGAGCACCAGGGTGGTCATGCCGAGTCCGATGGGGATCTCGCGGCCCATGAAGTGGGTGTTGAGCGGCATCTTGTATTCCTGATCGTGCCGCTGGAAGCGCAGGGCAAGCACGCCAAGAGCTTTCATGAAGAAGCTCCAGACGACGCCGAAGGCGTACGCTTCGCTGAGCAGAATCACGTCACCGCGGCTGGCGATGATCGTGACCACCTGCATGATGACGATCAAATGGATGATGCGGGAGGTGGTTCCGAAAGTCGGGTGCGGCTTGCGAAAGAAGTTCAGGAGAACGCCGTCTTCGGCAACGCGGTTGAGGACGCCGTTGGCGCCGATGATGGCCGTATTCACAGCGCCGGAGAGAATGAGGGTTCCGACGATGACGACAAAGACGTGGAAGGTGAGGCGCAGGACGTAGGGTCCGGAAAGGCTCATGGCGAGTCCGCCGATGAGGTTCTGTGAGTACTGAAGACGCTCGGCGTCGGGAATGATCATGCCGGCGAAGAGCGTAATGACACCGGTGCAGATGACTGCGTACGTACAAACGATGTTGGCGGTGATGCGGAGATTCTTCAGTTTCGGATAGGCGATTTCACGATAGACCTGCGCGAGCGTTTCAAAGCCGCTCATCGAGAGCAGCGAGTGTCCGAACGCCACGATGATGGCGACGGCGGCGATGTTGAGCAGTCCGGTGCCGGCGAACCAGCCCT
>JBDTTK010000299.1:0-5756 GCA_039930685.1 Bryobacteraceae bacterium
CTGCTGTTGATGATTACGTACTTCTTCGTGTTTGGCGTGGTGATGAAGGCGAAGTTCGGCGCGGATCCGAGCCGGCATGGATTTGTCCTCTATTTTCTGGCGGGCATTTTGCCGTGGCTGGCGTTTGTCGAAGCGGCGGGCCGCGCCCCGAACGCGATTCTCGAGAATCGCGTGCTGGTCAAGAAGCTGGTGTTTCCGCTCGATACGGTCAACGTCGTGCAGACCATCGCGGGGTTGACGAATCAGATCATTGCATTGGCGATTTTCGTGGTCTATCTGTGGATCGCGCGCGGGGGAATTCCGGTGACGGCGTTGTGGCTGCCGGCGCTGCTGATTCCGCAACTGCTGTTCACGGTCGGGACCGCGTGGTTTCTCGCGGCGCTTGGCGTGTATGTGCGCGATCTCGCGCAGATCATCGGATTTCTGCTGACGCTGCTATTTTACCTGACCCCGATTTGCTCTCCGGAATCCGCGTTGCCCGCGAACATGTTGCCTGTGCTCGGAGCCAATCCGATCTTCATGCTGGTGCGCGCGTGGCGGACCATCTTCCTCGAAGGCCGGCCGCCGGACTTCACGGCACTCGGCGTGCTTTGGGTAATTGGTATCGCGTCCGCCGCGGGCGGATACGCGTGGTTTCATAAGCTCCGAAAGGGATTCGCCGACGTTTTGTAACGAGTAGCCCAGCAAATTCATGAAAGTTTCCTCCGTACTTCCCCATGGCCCCCATCCACTCGACGTCTTCTTTGCGCCACGGACAGTGGCCGTTATCGGCGCGACGGAAACACCGAATTCCGTCGGGCGGACGACTCTCTGGAACCTGATCTCGAGCCCGTTCGGCGGAACTGTGTTTCCGGTGAATCCGAAACGCGACAATGTGCTTGGCATCAAAGCGTATCCGTCGATTGCCGACGTGCCTGCCGAGGTGGATCTCGCGGTGGTCGTCACACCGGCGGCCTCGGTGCCGCAAGTGATCCGCGAATGCGGTCAACATGGCGTGAAGGGGGCGGTGGTGATTTCCGCCGGGTTCAAGGAACACGGCGCGGCGGGTGTTGCGCTCGAAAAGCAGGTGCTGGCCGAAGCGGAAGCCGCCAAAATCCGGCTCATCGGACCGAATTGCCTGGGCGTCAAGAATCCGCTGACCGGCATCAATGCGACGTTCGCGCGGTCCATGGCGCGGCCGGGCAACATTGCGTTCCTGAGCCAGAGCGGCGCGCTGTGCACGTCGGTGCTCGATTGGAGCTTTCGCGAACAAGTTGGATTCTCGGCGTTTGTTTCGCTGGGCTCGATGGTCGACGTGAATTTCGGCGACCTGATTCACTACCTCGGGATGGAGACGCGGACGAAGGCGATTCTGGTTTACATGGAGTCGATCGGCGACGCGCGCAGCTTTCTATCGGCCGCGCGGGAGGTGGCGCTCTCGAAGCCAATCATCGTGATTAAGGCCGGACGCACGGCGGCGGGTGAAAAGGCGGCGGCCTCGCATACCGGGTCGCTGACCGGGTCGGATGCCGTGCTCGACGCCGCGTTCCATCGCACGGGCGTCTTGCGGGTGGACGACATTTCGGATCTGTTCGATATGGCGGAGACGCTCGCCAAGCAGCCGCGTCCGAAGGGTCCACGGTTGGCGATCTTGACGAATGCCGGCGGTCCGGCGGTGCTTGCCACGGACACGCTGGTCCTCGCGGGCGGCCAACTTTCTGAGCTTTCGCCGGAGACTACCGAGGAGCTCAACGCGGTGCTGCCAGCGGCGTGGTCGCACGCGAATCCGATCGATATTCTGGGCGACGCCGATCCGGAGCGCTACGCGAAGACGCTGGCGATCGTGGCGAAAGACGCGAATGCCGACGGGCTACTTGTGGTTCTAACGCCGCAGGCGATGACGGACCCGACGCGCACGGCCGAGCTGCTAAAGCCGTACGCCAAGATCGGCAAGCCGGTGCTCGCGAGTTGGATGGGCGGCGCGGAGGTTGCGGCGGGTGATGCAATTCTGGGGGCCGCGGGCATTCCGACGTTTGCGTATCCGGATACCGCTGCGCGCGCATTCCACTACATGTGGTCCTACACGAATAATCTGCGGGCGCTGTATGAGACTCCGCAGTTTCCCGTAGAACCCGATCAGGCGGTGCGCACCAAAGCGACGGCGCTGCTCGATGGCGTGCGGGCCACGGGCCGCGGCTTGCTGACGGAATTCGAATCGAAGCAGTTGCTGGCGCTCTACGGAATTCCGGTGGTCGAGACGCGCCTCGCTGTCACGGCGGACGATGCGGTCCGCGAGGCGGAGTCGCTTGGATTTCCGGTTGCCGTGAAGCTGAACTCCGAGACCATCACGCACAAGACGGATGTGGGCGGCGTGAAGCTGAACCTCTGCGATGCGGGGGCGGTCCGCGCGGCGTTTGCCGCGATCGAGGCGCGGGTGGCGGCGAAGGATTTTCTGGGCGTCACGGTGCAGCGCATGGTGTCGGCCGAAGGCTACGAGCTAATTCTTGGATCGAGTATCGATCCGCAGTTCGGTCCGGTGCTGCTCTTCGGACTTGGCGGCGAACTGGTGGAAGTGTTCAAGGATCGCGCGCTTGGTCTGCCGCCGCTGAACACGACGCTCGCGCGCCGGATGATGCAGCAGACCCGCATTTTCACGGCTCTCAAGGGCGTCCGGGGGCGCGCGCCGGTCGACCTTGCGGGGTTGGACCAGATTCTGGTGCGTTTCTCGCAACTGATCGTGGAACAACCGTGGATCGCGGAACTGGACATCAATCCGCTGATGGCTTCCGCGGACACGCTGGTCGCGCTCGACGCGCGCGTCGTATTGCATCCGTCGACCATGCGTGGGGAAGATCTTCCGCAGCCGGCGATCCGCCCGTATCCGGCGCAGTACATCAGCCAGTGGACGACGCTCAAGGGGTTGCCGGTGACGATTCGGCCGATTCGGCCGGAAGACGAGCCGCTGATTGTGGAGTTCCACAAGTCGCTTTCAGACCGGTCTGTGTATATGCGCTATCTGCAGGCGCTCCGGCTGAGTCAGCGGGTGGCGCATGAGCGTCTAACGCGCATTGTGTTCAACGACTACGCGCGCGAAATCGCGTTGGTCGCCGTCGCAGAGGGAAACATTATCGTCGCGGTGGGACGCGTCGTGCGCATCCATGGAACGAACGACGCGGAGATGGCGCTGATCGTCAACGACCTGTACCAGGGGCATGGTCTCGGAACCGCGATCGTCGGCAAAGCGATCGAGATCGGGCGCGCGGAAAAGATGCATGCGCTCCGCATCGACGTCTCGTCGGAGAACGGGGCGATGCTGCGCATCGCGACGAAGTACGGCTTTCAGTTCATCCGCGAACTTGGTTCGCCGACGATGTCCGGAGAACTGGTGCTTTAGCGCTTGCGGGCGCGCAGGACGACGTGGATTTCGTCCTTGCGCGGATTCGTGAAGCGCAGCATGACGCGTCCTTCGGCGTCGTTCGAGATGATCGCTGGGACGCTGAGGCCTGTCAGCTTCCAACCCCCGGGTAGGGTGACTTCGTTGTAGGGGCGTCCCAAAGTGCGATCCCAAACGAGCTCGCCGTCGGTGATCCGATAGCCTTTCGGATCGGTGTAGGTTTCGACCACGCGGACGCGCGTCGACTCGCCGGGCGCGATCGCTTTGCGCAGATCCCCTTGCACGACGACCGACTCAGGATCGGTCGGCGTCGGATAGTAGCCGAGCGCGTTGACGTCTTTTCCGCTCGCGTTGTGGGTCGGAATCGGAAGGCCAGTGTTGAGATCGGTGATTTCCGCCTTCGACACGACGCTGCCTTTGCGGACGAAGCTGTGGACCGACTTCCGTCCGACGCGGTCCACGGTGAAGTCGTGCGAAATGCGGAACTGGTGGGACTCGGGTTCGAGCAGCCAGTAATGGATGATGCGGTCCTCGAGGGCGCGCTCGGATTGGGCGAAGGCGCATCCTGCCAGGAGCAAAACGACGCTGTAACGATGGATCACGCGCCACCTTTCCGCGCGACAATTTTGACCGGAAGCTGGTCGTCGCGGTCGTTCAGGAAGCTCAGCCGGACGCGTCCGTCGGGCTGCGTCGACACCATAGTCGGGACGCTGCAGGCCGTGACTTCGTAGCCCGGCGGCAGGACGACGACATTGCGCCGGATGCCCAGTCCGCGCTCCCAGACGATCTTGTCGCCGTCCATTTTGTAGGACGCGGCATCCTCGTAGGTCTTGATGATGCGGATGCGCGCCATCCCACCTTTCGGAACCGGCGCAGCCAAGTGGACCTGAAGATATTCCTGACCCTCGGGGACGTTCCGCGCGCGCATTCCGGCGGCTTGCGCTTTCTTTGCGTCGACGACTTCGAACTTCAGATCCTTGCCGGTCGCCAGGTCGAGGACTTTTTCGTCGGAGGCGATGGAGCCGATGCGGATCGGGTTGAAGAAGTAGCGCGCGCCTTCGGCGGGCTGCGAAACGTCGTAGGTGATCGCGAACTTGTGGGTCGCGGGCGCGAGCAGTTCGTAGATCGTCAGCTGGTCCTCGCCGCCCGCTGGGACTAAGACTGCGCCCGCGACGATTCCGAGAACGAGCCTGAAAATCCGCTGGTTGGTCATGGGCGTCTGTTGCATGATGCCACATCCGCCGATTCGTGCAGCACAAGCGATCTACCGCGGCGCGACTGGAACCACGTACCCCCGCCGCGAAAGTACGACTGCCTTGGGATATCGCTTGCGGGCCTCACGGGTGAGCTCCACGATCAGCGATCGCCTGGCGCCAGGAACGAGACTATCCGGCGCGTGAAAGTTCAGGGAGTACCGCTTGCGGATGCGCTCGAGCATTTCCTTGAGCCACTCGGCAGGATGCGCCGACCGGTATGATTCGCCGCCCGTTTCCGCGGTTCGTTCCCTTGAACGTCAGGCCCCGGGAAGGCAAACCTCGAGGCGCGCGCCGCCCTCAGCACGGTTCCCCGCCGAAATCGTTCCGCCATGCTGCGTCACAATTCCTTCCGCCACCGTCAGTCCCAAGCCGGTGCCCTTGGCATCCAGGCGCGTCGAAACGAAGGCGTCGAAGATATCGGGAAGCACGTCGGCGGGAATGCCGCGTCCGTTGTCCTCGACGGTGACCGCCTCGATCGCTTCGCGGTTGCGCTCGATGCGCCTGCTTCGGACCTCGATCCGTCCGGCATCGGTCCCCGCCGATTCAACGGCAATCAGTGCGTTGCGGAGCAGGTTGACGAAAACCTGAACCAGCCGGTCCGCGTTCCCCATGACTTGGGCGTCTTCCGCGACCTCGTTGACGAACTGAATCGACGCCGCCTTTTCATCGATCGCTACAAGATTCCAGGCCTCTTCAACGACCGGACGCAAGCGCGTCGGAGCAAAGACGTCTTTCTTCGGCCGCGCGAAATCGAGCAGACTGGCGCTGATCAGCCGGAGCCGTTCAGTGACTCGTTTCATGCGCGCGAGCCGTACGAGGGTTTGTGGCGAATGTGCGCCCTGCGGGTCCGCGAGGGTTTCTTCGAGCTTTTCAATCGACCCGTGCAGCACGGCGAGCGGTGTGTTCATCTCGTGCGCTACGGATGCGCTGAGCATGCCGAGGCTGACCAGCCGGTCCTGCTCTTCGAGCTTCCGGAGCGCGACGGCCCGATCGTCTTCGTGACGCCGCAATTCGTCTACGGTGGCGTTGCGGGACTTCATGATCTGGCCGATTTCGTCGCCCATGATGTCTTCGGGCGCGATCAGCTCCCGCTTTCGGTCACCTTCGCGGGTGGCGGCGTCCGCCTC
>JBDTTK010000300.1:0-5755 GCA_039930685.1 Bryobacteraceae bacterium
GCCTGCGCGTGCTGCAAACGGAAGTTCAAGATCTCGGTCGTCGGCAGCGCGTTGCCCGCGTGACCGAGCGCGATGCGCGCGGAGGTCAGGCGGCGGAGATGAGCCCATTTGTCAGGAGCCGGCACCGGCATCAGGTCCCGATCGCCTTCTCGAAGTCACCCGGCAATTCGTTGGACGCCCGTAGCCGTCCTCGTTCGTCCGTGACGCCCATCTTCATGAGCCACGCCTCGAACTCGGGCGCCGGGCGTTTGCCGAGCACGTCGCGAACGTACATCGCGTCGTGAAACGAAGTGCTCTGGTAATTCAGCATCACGTCGTCGCTGCCCGGAATCCCCATGATGTAGTTGACGCCCGCGACGCCGAGTAGCGTCATCAGCGCATCCATGTCGTCCTGATCGGCTTCGGCGTGGTTCGTGTAACACACGTCGCAGCCCATCGGCAGGCCGAGGAGCTTGCCGCAGAAATGATCCTCGAGTCCGGCGCGCATGATCTGCTTTCCATCGGCGAGATATTCGGGTCCGATGAAGCCCACCACCGTGTTGACCAGCAGGGGCGAGAACGCACGCGCGACGCCGTAGGCGCGAGCCTCGATAGTCTGCTGATCGACCCCGTGATGCGCGTTCGCCGAGAGCGCGCTTCCCTGCCCCGTTTCGAAGTACATCACGTTGTTGCCGATCGTTCCCCGCTTCAAATCGAGCGCGGCGGCCTGAGCTTCGCGCAGCGTTCCGAGCGTGATGCCGAAGCTGGCATTGGCGGCCTCGGTTCCGGCGATCGACTGGAACACGAGATCAACCGGCGCTCCGGCGCGCATCGCCTCGATCTGGGTCGTGACGTGCCCGAGCACACAGGATTGCGCCGGAATCTCGAAGCGCTCGCGGACGCGGTCGATCAGCCGTAAGAGTCCATCGACCACCTGCACGTTATCGGTGACCGGATTGATGCCGATCACCGCGTCTCCGTTCCCGTACATCAGCCCATCGAGGATCGCCGCGGCGATTCCGGCAGGGTCGTCGGTGGGATGATTCGGCTGCAGGCGCGTCGAAAGCCGTCCGCGAAGCCCGATCGTGTTGCGGAAGCGTGTGACCACTTCGCATTTCGTGGCCACCGCGATCAGGTCCTGCAGGCGCATGATCTTCGAGACGGCCGCGGCCATCTCCGGCGTAATTCCGGGCGCGAGCGTTTGAAGGGCTGCCGTGTCGGCCTCGTCGCCGAGCAACCATTCGCGGAACTCGCCGACGGTCAAAGAGGCTACCGGCTCGAACGCTTCCGCGTTGTGCGTGTCCATGATCAGCCGCGTCACGTCGTCCGTCTCGTACGGGACAACAGCTTCGGCGAGAAACCGCCTTAGCGGGACGTCCGCTAGCGCCATCTGTGCCCGCACGCGCTCTTCTTCGGAGGCGGCGGCGAGACCCGCAAGCGCGTCGCCGCTGCGGGCGGGCGTGGCTTTCGCGAGTAGGGTCCGCAGGTCCATCGGTTATTTCGCTCGGGCCGCAAAATTGAACAGCAGCAAGCTCATGCGGGGATGACACCACACGCTGTGACCCGGTGTCAATCTGTCTCGAACTGGCTGTCTCGAACGGGCGGGGAGTGGGCGAACACGAAGCCACTTTCGCGTCCTTAGGAGACAAATCTCCGCTCGCTCGCACTACCACTGTGGATGTTCCCGGCGCCTCTTCTCCCAGCCGCGTTCACACTAATCAGCGGCGTTCTACTCGCCCGCCTCGCGGACTTTACGATTCTCGAAGCCGCGCTCGCAGGCGCGGCGTTTCTCGGACTTGCCCTGGTATGTTGGCGGCGTCACGCGCCGCGCCTGCGTATTGTTTGCCTCCTGCTTGCCACCGTCTGCGCCGGCATCTGGACCGCGAGCGCGCAAAAAGCAGGCCCGCCTCCGCGCCTCGACGCAGCCAATGGCGAAAGCGTGATCTTATCCGGGTGCATCGTGGAGCCTCCAGCGCTCTCCGCCGGCCGCGAGCAATTTACCCTCGAACTGGCCGAGGGCGCGCGCGCCCGCGTTTCCGTCTCGCTGGATGAAGGCGAGGCGCCGCCACAGCTCAAATACGGGCAGCTGGTCGATGCGGATGTGAAAATCCGGGAGCCGCACAATTTCGAAAATCCCGGCGGCTTCGATCAGGTCGCCTGGCTCGCGCGAAGCAAGATCTTCTGGCGCGCCACCGCGCGGCATGCCGGAGCGGTCCGCATTCTGCCGGGTTCTTGCGGGAAGCCGGTCCGCTCATGGCTGTTCGCCATTCGGACCGCCGCGATCGAACGCATCGACCGCCTCTATCCCGGAGACTCGCCGAACGCGTCCTACGACAGAGCGATGATGGCCGCCATCCTGATTGGCGACAACTCTCGCCTTGAAAAAGCCTGGACCGAAGACTTCCGCCGCACGAGCACCTACCACGCGCTGGTGATTTCCGGCCTGCATATCTCTGTTCTGGCAACCGTACTCCTCTTCCTCCTGAGGATCTGCCTGATTCCTCCAATCCCTTCTCTCGCGCTCGCTGCGGCCGCGGCCTGGATCTACGCCGCGGCCTCGGGAGGATCGCCCCCGGTCATTCGCGCCGCCGCGGGATTCTCGCTCTTCCTCCTGGCGCAGATCTTCTTTCGCCGCGGACGCCTACTGAATTTTCTGGCCCTGGTCGCCATCGGGTGCGTCGCCATCGATCCGGCGGAGGTCTACGACGCGAGCTTCCAGTTCTCCTTCCTCTGCGTACTCGCCCTCGCCGGACTTGCCGTGCCGCTGCTCGATGCAACATCGACGCCATTAGCTGGCGGGATGAAGCGGATCGGAGTTCGCGACCTCGACATGCGCCTCGATCCGTCGGTGGCGCAGTTGCGTGTCGAGATCCGTCTGGCCGCGGAAACGCTTTCGCTCATCGGTCTGCCGTCCGCATTTTGGGAGAGCACTCTCGCGCTCCTCGCTCGCATTTTCTTCTTCGTCTATGAAACGGTCGTGGTTTCGGCGATCGTCCAGTCCGCGCTGCTGTTAACCACCGTCCTCTACTTCCACCGGCTGTCGATCACTGGCATCGCAGCGAACGTGCTCGTCGCCCCGCTGCTGACGTGGATGGTGCCGGTCGGCTTCGCGGCGATCTTCACGGGACTCCCGATCTTCGCCGGCGCTGCGTCCTCTATGCTCGGATTGTCGGCCGCCATCGCGTCCGGATTTGCGCGTCTCGAACCCGACTGGCGCATTCCGGATCCTCCGTTGTGGCTGGCGGCGCTCTTCGCCGTGCTCATCGTGACGGTCGTGTTTCTCATCCCAACGGTGCGCCTGATTCGGTGGTTCGCGATCGCAGGCGCTGGGGCAGCCGCGTTGCTGATCGCCGCGGCTCCGTTCGCTCCAGTGACAACGCCGGGCCAACTGGAACTGACCGCGATCGACGTCGCGCAAGGCGACAGCCTCCTGGTTGTGAGTCCGTCGGGCAAGACGATGCTCATCGATGGCGGCGGTTTTCTGACATATGGATCCGGAAAGCCCCCGACGTTCGACATCGGCGAAAGCGTCGTGTCGCCATACCTGTGGACTCGCGGATTCCGGCGCCTTGACGTCATCGCCACCACGCACTCTCACGCCGACCACGCGGGCGGCATCGCGGCGCTGCTGCGCAATTTCCGGCCGCGGGAGTATTGGACCGGTGCGAATCCGAGTCCGCAACTGGTTGCCCTTGCGCGTCAACTTGGCGCGAAGGTCGTCGAGTGGAAGGCGCCCGCTGCGATGGATTTCGGCGGCGCGCGCCTGGAAGTCCTTGCCCCGGCGGCTGATTACGCGCCTGGGGAGGTTCCGAAGAACGACGATTCTCTGGTCTTGCGAGTCGCCTTCGGAACGCGAGCGTTGCTGCTGCCGGGCGATGCCGAAAAGGCTACCGAGTACCAACTGGCTCCGGGCCTTTCGCGCTCGTCCGTCCTCAAGATTGGGCATCACGGCAGCAAGACTTCGAGCACGGACGAGTTCCTGGATGCCGTGCACCCGGCCATCGCAGTGATTTCGGCGGGCTTTGCCAATCAGTTCCGCCATCCGCATCCGAGTGTCATCGAGAGGCTCGAATCGCGCCACATAGAGATCCTGCGGACCGACCAAATGGGTCTGGTTACAGTCCGGACCGATGGCCGCCGTCTATGGGCGGAATCCGTGAAATGGTCGACTGCCGGGCCGGCGTGGTGGGCTTGGGCGTTGGATTAGCCGACGGTATGCCCCGCGGACCGCAACGCGCGGACCGCCTTCGCGAGCGACGCCTGCCGTACCAGAATGTAGTCCGTGTCGAACGTCGAGATGGCGAACAGGCTGATCTTGGCGTCGGACATCGACTTCGAGAGTGACGCTAAAATTCCGGTGAGCGCGAAATCCAAGGGGCCTTCGACCATCAGCGCGCGAAACGCCTTTTCGCATCGAACGTTCGCCGGAACGGCGTCCGCCTTGCAGACAATCGAGAGTTCCTCGCCAGTCCGCGTCACGGAGAACCACGGCGACCCCGTAGCCCAACGTGGAAGCGGCGCACCCGCCGGCAGGCGTGCCACGGCAAAGAGTTGGGGCAGGGCTCGTAAGGTAAGGCGCGGCTCAGACACTGGCTTCCTGTTTCTTGCCCTTAGACCGTTCCAGCCTGGAACGGAGCCTCGGCCGTCGTAATCCTCGGCGCTCGTGCGGACCGCCACGCCATCCAGGAAAGTGCTACCGCGCCGGCCACCAGCCCGCCGTCGCGAATCAGCGTCTTTGCCGAAATGGGCTCGCCCAAGCCAAAGCAGCCGCAGTCGATGCCCATTCCTAGCCCATAGGACCGCAGCATCATCACAAAGAACACGCCTAGCAGGGCTGCCGCCACCGGGGCGCTGTACCGCAGCGCGACTCCGCTAATCAGCACCAGGCCAAGCACCAGTTCAAACCACGGCAAACCGCGCGCGACGACTTCGACGGCCCAGGTGGGCAGTACTTTGTACGCGTCGATTGCCATGGCGAACAGCAGCCAGGATTGGCTTAGCTTCGTGTAGGCCGCGTACAGAAATACGGCGCCAAGCACAATGCGAAGGGCAAGCGTAATCCAGCGCATCGGGCTATTTGCTCAGCAATTGATCGACAAAGCGCTTGACGAACGTGTATTCGACGTTTCCGCGCACAGGGTATTCCTTCAGCTTGTGAATCATCACCATAGTCGGCGTTTCCTGCAACTGTCGCTTCACCGCCTGCGCCATATCGGCGTCGAACTCGGCGATCACTTTCTTGTCGCTGACCAGCGCGCGGACTTTGGTCATGTCCGCCGCCGTGAGGACGGCTGCAACCGCCCCGTCGACGTTCCCGGAATTGCTCCATTCGGTCTGCCTCGCGAAAAGAGCGTTGGCGACCTCATCGTACTTGCCGATCTGCTGGGCGGCGTCCGCATATAAGGCGGCGACGCGGGCGTGCGGATGGATCGGGAGGGCGATGTCGTGGTGCATGAGGTAGACCTTCCCCTGCTTCACATATTCGTTCTTGAGCAGATACATCGTGCCCATGTGGAGTTCGCGGCAGTGGGGGCACTCGAAGTCGCTGAAAAGTTCGAGCCGGACCGGGGCCGACGGCGATCCGTCGAATTTCGCGCCAGGCGCGAGCAGCGCCGTAAACGCAAGAAGAAAAAGGGAACAGATCGCGGATCGCATCATTGGGTTAGACGCCTCTCGTTGAATTATATTAGCGATTTGGAGTAACTTCACGTCCCCGCACCGAACGAGATCGTCCCACAAGCGGACAGCGCTCGCGGGCTTCGTTTGCCATGCCCCT
>JBDTTK010000301.1:0-5735 GCA_039930685.1 Bryobacteraceae bacterium
CCTCAATGAGCTGATCGAACTCGCGGGCGGCACCAACATTTTCAAAGACGCGGTGGCGTCGTATCCTGCGATCTCGCTAGAAGAGGTTCTCGCCCGCAACCCTGAGGTCATTATCGACATGGGCGACATGGCGCAAACTGTCGGCGTCACCGACGCGCACAAGCGCGGCGTCGTCAAACTCTGGTCGCGGTTCCCGTCGATTGCCGCTGTGCGCGGCGGACGCGTTTTCGCCGTGGCATCCGACATCTTTGTCGTTCCCGGACCGCGGATCGCCGAAGCGGTCAGGGAATTCGCGCGGATGCTTCATCCGGAGGCCGGACTCTGAACAACGGTTTCGACCTGGCGGACTGCGGCTTCAAGCATGGCCCGAACACCGTGCTTTCGGGTGTGAGCCTCGCGCTGCGCCCTGCCGAACTCACCGCCGTCGTCGGACCGAATGGCGCGGGCAAGTCCACGATGCTGAGCATCGCCGCCGGACTGCGCACGAACTACCTCGGATCCTGCAAGTACAACGGCCGGGAGATCCGTTCCTGGTCCCGCCGCGAGCTTGCCCGGTCCATTGCTTTCGTTCCGCAATCACTGCGCCTCGATTTCCCGTTTCGCACCGAAGAAATCGTGATGATGGGCCGGACGCCGCACGGCGAAGGATGGTTCGAAACGCCGGAGGATCTCGCCGCCGTCGAACGGGCGATGCTCGAGACCGACACGACTGCGTTTCGCGGCCGCGACTTCCGCTCGCTCAGCGGGGGAGAGCGCCAGCGCGTCGTACTCGCGTCAGCGCTCGCGCAGCAGCCGCGCGCGCTCCTCCTCGACGAGCCGACCACGTTCCTCGACCTCAAGCACCAGATCGACATGTATCGCCTGCTGCGCGATCAGGCGCGCGCGGGAATGCTGGTGATCGCCGTCACTCACGACCTGAATCTCGCCGCCGCCTACGCGGACCGCATCATCGCCATCGACCACGGCCGCATCGCCGCCGACGGAAGTCCGCGCGACGTCATTACGCAAGCCAATCTTCTTGCAGTCTTTGGCGTCGACGCAAAGCTACAGAATGTCGATGGCCGAAGCTGGATTGCCTATGATTAGCCGTCCGGCTCCGCGATTCTGGGTGGCGATCAGCGTCTCGGCGGTGGTGCTCCTGCTCACTGCGATCATCACTCCGCTGATCGGCTCGTCGCATATCGACTATGGACGCGCCCTCGCCGGCGCATCGCCCGATCACGAGATTCTCTTCTACGCGCGCCTCCCGCGGGTGCTGCTTGCGTTACTGGCGGGCGGCGGTCTGTCCGCGACCGGCGTCCTATTTCAGGCGTTGCTTCGCGATCCGCTTGCTGAACCGTATACCCTCGGCATCTCGAGCGGAGCGTCGTTCGGCGCGGTTCTTGCGCTCTGCCTCGGGCTCACGAGTTTCGGAGCGATCCCCGCGATACCATTCGCATCGACATTGGGCGCAGGTGTCGTGCTGGTTATCGTTCTTGTACTGGCCTACGAAGGCCGCCGGATTTCGTCGTTCACGCTCCTGCTCGCCGGCGTCACGATCAATAGCATCAGCCTCGCACTGATTCTTTTCCTTCATAACCTCGCGACCTTCCAGCAATCCTTCGCCATCACGCGGTGGATGATGGGGGGCCTCGACGCCGTCGACTACTCGACGCTTGTTTGGCTCGCGGCTGTCATTGTGCCGACCTGCCTCGCCGTTTCGTGGCGGGCCCGCGACTGGAACCTGCTTGCAGTCGGCGAGGAATGGGCTGCCACGCGCGGCGTCGCGGCTTCGCGCCTCACCGTAATCGGCTACGTCGCCGGATCCCTGATGACCGGATTCTCTACCGCCCTGACCGGCCCAATCGGCTTCGTCGGGCTGATCGTGCCGCACGCGCTGCGCCTCTGGCTGGGCGCGGACCACCGGACGCTATTGCCGTGCTCCATTCTCCTCGGCGCGGCGTTTCTCGCCATCTGCGATGGCGTCTCGCGTACGGTGCTCGCACCCACTGAGATTCCGGTCGGCGTCATCACGGCCCTCATCGGCGGACCCTGCTTCATCGGACTGTTACGCTCCAAGCGGAGAAGCCTGTGGCTCTGACCCTCATCGGCGGCGGCGCTCGCAGCGGCAAGAGCCGCTATGCGCTCGAACTCGCGAAGCAGCACGCCGGACGCCTTGCGTTCGTCGCTACGGCGGAGGCTCTCGACGACGAGATGCGCGAGCGCATCCGTAGCCATCAGGCCGAGCGGAGTTCCGCCTTCTCGACCATCGAAGCGCCGCTCGACCTCGCGATCGCGTTCGACCAACCTTATGATCTCTTCGTCGTCGACTGCCTGACGCTTTGGTGCAGCAACATGCTGTTTGCGGGGCGCGATATTGCTGCCGAGACAGCACGGATGCTGGAAGCCGCCCGCGCGCATGACGTCATCCTCGTCACCAACGAGGTCGGATGCGGAATCGTGCCCGAGAACGAACTCGCGCGCCGCTTCCGCGATGAAGCCGGCCGCATGAACCAGCGCTGCGCGGAGGCCGCCGATACGGTCTACTGGATGGTGTTCGGCGTTCCCCTCAAAGTGAAATGATCCGCTCCCTGCTCGGCGCCATCCAGTTCCTCACGATTGTGCCGGTGCGCGCGCGGACGGCGTCCCCTGGCGCCGCGGCGTTTTGGTTTCCCCTGATCGGAGCTGTCATCGGGGCTGTCGGCGCAACGCTCTTCGTCGGCCTCAAACCGTGGATCGGTGCTCCACTCGCCGCGGTCGCCGCCGTGACGGTGTGGTGCTTCTTTACCGGCGGACTGCACGAGGACGGCCTTGCCGATGTCGCCGACGCGGTGCGCGCCGGCCGATCGGTCGACAAGATGTTCGCCATCCTTAAGGATCCCGCCATCGGAGTCTACGGCGGACTCGTGCTCATTCTGTCCGTCATGGTGCGCTGGCAGGCAGTTCAGGAACTCCCCTCGGATCGCGTCATCTGGATCGCCGCTGTCGCCGGAGCGCTTTCGCGCGCGACCATGGTGATTCTGGCGTATATCAGCCGCCCCGCACGCGCCGGACTCGGATTCTTCTTCGCCTCGTCCCTTACGCGATTCGGATTCGTCTCCGCGATCGCCTGGTCGCTGCTTGCCGCGTTCTCGCTCGGATGGCGTCCGGCGTTCGCGATTCTGCTCGCGCAATATCTGCTTATCCGGCTCGCGCGCGCCTGGTTTGAAAATCGCCTCGGCGGAATCACCGGCGATTGCCTCGGCGCCACCGGACTCGCCGTCGAACTCTCTGCCCTGGTACTACTGACATGCCAACGCTGTTCCTGGTGAGGCACGCCGAACCCATGCAAACCGGCGTCATCCTCGGCCAGTTGGATCCGCCGTTGAGCGAACGCGGACGCGCCGAGGCGGTGAACATCTGGCGCGATCGGGCTCCACTCGCGGTCGTGTACTCAAGCCCGCTCCTCCGCGCGATTGAAACTGCGGAACTCATCGGCGCCGCGCCTGTCGAGATCCTCGACGACCTTCGGGAGATCGGCTACGGTGCGTGGGACGGCAAGACCTGGGCCGAAATCGAAGCCGCCGACGCGGTCCTCGCGCACCGCAAGCAAGCCGACTGGACCGGCGTCACGCCGCCGGGCGGTGAAAATTGGGAGACATTTCGTGCGCGCGTCGCCCAGGCAGGTAAGCGGATTCTGGAAGGTCCGTTTCCGTGCGCGGTCGTTGCGCACGCCGCTGTCAACGCCGTACTCGTCTCAATCCTGACCGGGGCCGACCCGCTCCAGTTCCAACAAGACTACGGGGAGGTACTTGCAATTGACCTATGACGCCGTTCGCCAGGCGATGGAGCGTATCCGTCCACCCGCCGATCCGAATCTCGAAGGCTTGGTCTGCCAGCGGATGAGCATGCTGACCAAGCCTGCCGGGAGCCTCGGCAGGCTCGAGGACCTTGCACTCCGCGTTGCGCTGATGCGCGGCGAAATGTCTCCAGCCATCCGCCGCAAGCGCATGGTGGTCTTCTGCGGCGACCACGGAGTTACAGCGGAGGGCGTCAGCGCTTATCCGTCGGACGTCACGCGCCAGATGGCCGCGAACTTCGTGCGCGGCGGAGCCGCCATATCCGTTCTGTGCCGCCAGTACAACATCGAATGCGTCGTCGTGGATGCTGGAATCGAAGGCGACCCGGTGCCCGGTGTCGTCCCAGGCAAGATCGCTCCCGGTACAAGAAACTTCGCCCGGGAACCCGCCATGACCCGAGAACAGGCGGAAGCCTCCATTGCTCTCGGCTTCTCGCAGGCCTCAGATGCCGATCTTCTTGGCGCCGGTGAAATGGGCATCGGCAACACGACCTCCGCCGCGGCGCTTATGGCCGCCTTCACGGGACTCGATCCCGCCGCATGCGCCGGACGCGGCACCGGAGTTGACGACGCCACCCTCGCGCATAAGGTCGATGTTATCCGCCGCGCGCTCGATCTGCATCGGCCCGATCCCGCGAACGCCATCGGCACGCTCGCCGCGCTCGGCGGGTTCGAGATCGGCGCCATCGCGGGGTTCATTCTCGGCGCCGCTGCTTCACGTACGCCCGTCGTGCTCGATGGATTCATTGCCTGCTCGGCCGCGCTGGTCGTCCGCGCCTTGTGTCCGACGGCTCTCGACTACGTCGTATATGCGCATCGGTCACAGGAGCACGGCCACGCCGCGATGCTGACCACTCTCGGCGCGGACCCGCTTCTTGATCTCGGAATGCGTCTCGGCGAAGGCAGCGGCGCGGCGCTAGGAATGCAGGTCGTCGAAAGCGCCGTGCGCCTCTATGTTGAGATGGCGACCTTCCGTGACGCCGGCGTTAGCGAGGCGTCAGCGTAGCGCCGCCTGGAGCGTACCCGTCTCCCGCAGGATTGCCAGGCGCGCGCGCTCCATCATGTTCTGCGCCTCGTAATACGTCATCCACCGCTCGGACTCCGCAATGCGCGTCTCTTCGAGCTTCGCCAGTGGAAGACGGCCCTCGGCATATTGCGCGAGGTAGATCGACAGTTGCTCGCGCGTCAGATCGAGATCCGCGCGCGCCACCTCACCCGCCAGTGCAGCCTTCTTCAAATCCTGAAACGCTTTTTTCGTGTCGGCTGCAATCTGGCTCCGAGCGCGGCCGAAATCGATCTGCAGTTTCGCCAGATCTGCCTCGGCCGACGCCGCCAGCGCATAAGCGGAACGCCCCACCAGAATCGGGATCGTCACCGATACGCCCAGTTGCCCGTTGTGGCGTTGGAACTGCCCGAAGTAATCCTGATAGTTGTATTTTGCGAACAGCGAGTATTGCGCCACGAGGTCCAGTTGCGGCAGCCGTTGAGCCCGGAAGCCCGACAATTCGAGCCTCTTGGCCGCCATGCGCGAGGCAAGTATCTTGAGTTCCTTGCTCGAATCCACGGCAAGCGTAATCGACGCATCTTCAGACGGGGGCAGCGCGAGGACCGGCCGGTCTTCTTCCGCCGGATGGACTTGATCCGCTGCGTCGTATCCAAGCAGCAGAGCGAGCGAGGTCTCGGTGCTTTCGAGATCCATTCGCAGATTTTCGATCCGTTGGCGCGCTTTCAGTACGTTCAGGCTCGCGCGCTTCTTCTCGATCTCCAACTCCCGCCCTTCGGCGACTCGCTGCTCCACGGTCTCGCGCATGCGCTCGAGGTTTGGGATCTGGCTCGCGGCGGTGCGCAGTGCGCGGCCGATCTGCTCCGCGTCGAGGAACAGCACCGCCGCGCGATACACCACCTCGTCCTGCTTGAC
>JBDTTK010000302.1:0-5722 GCA_039930685.1 Bryobacteraceae bacterium
AAGCCGTTCATCGGGGTGCGCAACTCGTGCGACATGTTCGCCAGGAACTCGCTCTTCGCCTGGCTCGCGGCCAGCGCGCGCTGCATCGCGTGCTCGAGTTCTTCCGTCCGCTGGCGGATCCGCTCTTCCAGGTTCTCCTGGTGCTGCCGGATTTCCTCTTTGGATTCCACCAGCGCCTCGATCATCCGGTTGTAGCTTTCGCCCAATAGCTCGATCTCGTCTGCCGTCCGGCTCACGCGAATCGGTACCAGACGCCCCTGTTGGACGGAATCGATGCCTCGTTGCAACAGCATCAATGGACGCGCCAACTGCCGCATCGTGAAGCGCGAGATCGCCATCGCGACGACGATCGTCAGGACGCAAAAGACGAGGCTCTTGTTGAGGTCGAAATTCTCCCGCTTGAAGTCGTAGCCGCTGATGACAATGACAACCCAGGCCACCAGCATCGACGTGAACATCGAGAATTTGGAGGCCAGCGAGCGGAAATTCTTTGGACGCGCCTTCTCCGCCGGTTCCCTGACGCCGCCGGCGCCGCCAGAATCGGACGCAGCAGCCAAATGCGGAGCGCGAGGCTCTCGCGAGGAAGACGTCACAACTAAGTTTCGGCCGCTTTCCCGAGGACTCCTATAAGCTGTTCACCTTAAGACACCCCGATAATGTTTTCTAGCCCGTATGGTACCGGCGCAAACCTTTGGTTTATCAATACCTTGCGTGTTCGCTCTTCCAGCCGGAAACATGGTCTGGTATCTTAGGAAGTTGGCCGATACTCACAGCGGAATACTGGCCGCTCCACGGCCCTTTTCCCGCTACACGCCAGAGGTTAACCATGTCAGGACATTCCAAATGGGCGACGATCAAGCACAAGAAGGCCGCCCTCGACGCCAAGCGCGGTAAGTCGTTCACTCGTCTCATCAAGGAAATCATGATCGCCGCTCGCGGCGGCGGTGGGGACCCCGACGGAAACCCCCGCTTGCGGACCGCCATCGCGGCCGCCAAAGCCGAATCCATGCCGGCCGACAACATCAAACGCGCCGTCATGCGCGGCACCGGCGAACTCGAAGGCGGACAGATCGACGAGATCATGTTCGAAGGCTACGGACCGGGCGGCGCAGCCGTCCTGGTGATGACCGCCACCGACAACCGCAACCGGACCGTCAGCGAGATCCGCCACGCCTTCTCCAAGCACGGCGGCAACCTCGGTGAAGTCGGAAGCGTCGCGTGGATGTTCGAGCGCAAGAGCCAGATCCTCATTGACGAAGAGAACGCGACCGAAGAGCAGTTGATGAACGTCGTCATCGACGCGGGCGGCGACGACATCCGCAACGAAGGCGGTCAGTGGAGCGTACTTTCCCCGCCCGAGGCGCACGACGCCGTGATTACGGCCCTCGCGGGTGCCAAAATCGAGACCGTTTCCGCCGAAATTGCCATGGTCCCGAAGAACCTCATGAAGCTGGAAGGCTCGGCGGCCAAAGGCATGCTCAAGCTCTCCGACATCCTCGAGGACCATGACGACGTCCAGAACGTCTACTCGAACTTCGACGTCGACGAAGGCGACCTCGAAGATTAGCCCCGGGCTCTCCGGGTCACCCGATAGACTATGCGCGTTTTGGGCATCGACTGCGGCACCGAGCGCACCGGATTCGGTGTCATCGAGAGCGATGGCCGGCGCCATCAGATGATCGCCGCCGGTGTCATCAAGCCGCCGCCACGTTCGACCGTCGAGGGCCGCCTTCTTAGCATCGCCATAGGACTACGCTCCGTGATCGCCGATCACGCGCCGGAGGCTGCCGCGGTCGAAGAGGTGTTCTTCGCGCAGAACGTCAAGTCCGCTCTCAAGCTCGCCCAGGTTCGAGGAGTGGCCCTGCTTACGGTCGCCGAAGCCGGGATTCCACTTGGCGAATATTCGCCCCTGGCCGTTAAAACGAGCGTCGTCGGTTATGGGCGCGCCGAAAAGCACCAGGTCCAGTTAATGGTGCGCAACCTGCTGGGCCTGGACGCCATCCTGGAAAGCGAGGACGCGTCCGACGCCGTCGCAGTGGCCATCTGTTACATCACCCATTCGCGCGACATCCTGTTGGCCGCGTCCGCCGTACGCCGATGAAATCCTACTTCTTATCGCTCGCGTTCCTCGTCACCGTTCTACAGGCGGTGGCCGCCGATCCTCGAATCGTCTACACCAAGACCTTTCCAGGCAGCACGCCGCCTTACTCGTCCATCGCACTTGAGCGATCCGGCGACGGAATCTACAAGGATGCGCCCGACGACGAGGCGCCTGCGAAATTCCATCTGTCCGCCGCCGACACGGCTGCCATCTTCGACCTCGCCGCGAAAGTGGACTTCTTCAAGCGGCCTCTCGAATCCGGTCTTAAAGTCGCCAACATGGGGACGAAGTCATTCCGCTGGGAAAGCGAGGGTGATCCTTCCGAGGTGAAGTTCAACTACACCCAGGACGAAAACGGGCGCCTCTTGCAGGACTGGTTCGAACGCATCGCCGAATCGGAGCTGCATTACTTCGCCCTCGAACGCAGTATCAAGTTCGACCGCCTCGGCGTCCACAAGACGCTCATCGACCTCAACGTCACCTGGGACCGTAAACGGCTCGTCGCCATCGAGCAGTTCCTCCCTATGCTGGACCGGATCGCGAAGAACGAAAGCTTTCTGCACATGGCCCGCGAGCGCGCCGCGCAACTCGCCGCCGCTATCCGTGAAAAGGCCGCCGAATGACGCGGTTGCTCCTCCCGTTCGTCGCCTGCCTCGCGCTGTTCGCGCAGTCTCCGGACCCGGCGGGCAAAGCGCTGGTCGACGAGGATGAGATCCTCCGCAACGCGCTCGCTGACAGCTCGTCCAGCACCGTCGACCTGACGAAAGCCCTCGAAGCCCATCTCAAGCTCTACCCGAATACCAAACGCCGAACTGAAATCAACCGCGCGCTGCTTCGCGCCGCAATGGACCTCCGTGACGACCGGCGCATCATCCTCTATGGCGAGCGAGTCCTCGCTAACGACACCAGTGACCCCCAATTCCTGGATCGTGTGAGCCGCTCCATGCTTGCTACCGGCGACGCCACGATGGCTGCCCGCGCGCTGAATTACGCGGTGGCGCTCGAACAGCTCTTTATCCCGATGCTGGAGCAAAAGACCGGGAAAGACGCCGCTAAGCGCCGCGAAGAGGTCGAGCGCGGCCTCGGACGCGCCATGCTCTATCAGGCCAATGCCTATTTCATCCTCAAGCAGCCGGAACAATCCACGCGCCTCGCCGAGAAGAGTTTCGCCCTCTACCCGACCTCCGAATCGGCTCGCGAACTCGCGAAAATCTACCTCGCGCAGGGCCGCCAGGACGATGCGCTGAAGGCCTACGCGGAGGCGTTCACCATTCCGGACGCCCGTGCCACCGACGACGAGCGGCGTCAATATCGCCAAACCCTCGGCGAACTCTACCGCAAGGTCAAAGGGTCCGACGCCGGGCTCGGCGACCTCGTTCTCTCGGCTTACGACCGCAGCACCGCGATTGTCGCGGAACGCAAGAAGCGGCTCCGCGAACTTGACCCCAACTCCGAAGCCACCGATCTCCGCGAGTTCACGCTGCCCGGCGTCTCCGGCAACAAACTGTCGCTCGCCAGCCTCAAGGGCAAAGTGATCGTCATGGACTTCTGGGCTACCTGGTGCGGACCCTGCCGCAAACAGCACCCGCTCTACCAGGAGGTCATGGATCAGTTCAAGCAGCGCAAAGACATCGTGTTTCTCGCCGTGAATACCGATGACGACCGCTCTCTCGTCCTGCCGTTCCTCGACGAGTTGAAATGGGATACGTCCTCCGTCTATTTTGAAGACGGACTGTCGCGCCTGCTGCAGGTCACCTCCATACCGACCACCGTGCTCGTCGGCAAGGACGGAAAGATCGCCAGCCGCATGAATGGCTTCGTGCCGGAGCGCTTCGTCGACGTGCTGACCGAGCGCATTCAGGAAGCTCTAAAGGGTTCGTAGCCACTCTCCGTGAAGTCACCTATGTTTCGCCGCGTCATCTGGATTGTTCTCGACAGCGTCGGCATCGGCGAGATGCCGGACGCCGCTGCCTATGGCGACGCTGGCTCCGACACCCTTGGCAATATCGCGCGCGCCCGTCCGATCCACCTGCCCAATCTCTCCCGACTCGGCATCGCCAACATCAAGCCCCTCGCGAACCTTACGCCGGCTGATTCGCCCGCCGGCGCCTACGGCAAATGCACCCTTGCCTCACCTGGGAAAGACACCACGACCGGACATTGGGAGATGGTCGGTATCCACCTCGCTAAGCCGTTCCCGCTGTTCCCCGACGGATTCCCGCCTGAGATCCTCACCGAATTCGAAAAACGCACCGGACGCGGCTGGCTCGGCAACAAGGCCGCTTCCGGCACGGAAATCATCAAGGAACTCGGCGCCGAGCACATGCGGACCGGCAAGCCGATTATTTACACGTCCGCCGATAGCGTCTTCCAGGTCGCCGCGCACGAAGAGATCATCCCGCTCGACGAGCTCTACCGTATCTGCGACACTGCCCGCGACATCTTGCGCGGACCTTGGGAAGTCGGACGCGTCATCGCCCGCCCCTTCATTGGAAGTCCAGGCGCATTTACTCGAACCGCCAACCGCCACGACGTCGCCGTGCCTCCGCCCGAAATGCTGCTCGACAAGCTGGCTGCAAACGGCGTCACCGTGGGCAGCGTCGGCAAGATTTTCGACGTGTTCCTCGGGCGCGGCATCGGGCCGCACGTCAAGACCTCGAGCAACGCCGACGGCATGGCGAAAACCCTGTCGATGATGCGCGAACTGCCAGCCGGACTCATCTACGTCAACCTTGTAGACTTCGATCAGCAGTACGGGCACCGCAACGACGTCGAAGGCTACGCGCGCGCTCTCGAAGAGGTGGACGGCTGGCTGCCCACGCTCGACGCCGCGCTCGCGCCCGATGATCTTGTCATCCTCACCGCCGACCACGGCTGCGACCCCACCACGCCGTCCACCGATCACAGCCGCGAATACGTCCCGCTGCTCGTCTACGGACCGAACGCGAAGCACGGCGTGAACCTCGGTCTCCGCGGAACCCTATCGGATATCGGCCAGACCGTCGCCGCCAACTTCGGCACGCAAATTGGCCACGGCATCAGCTTTTTGAAGGAGCTTCAATGATCAAACCCGTAATGGCGGGTAACTGGAAGATGTACAAGACGCCCGCTGAGACCACCGCGTTCTTCGACGCGTTCATCCCGTTGGTCGCCACCGCGCGCGAGTGCGACATCGTCATCTGTCCGCCCTTCGTTGACCTTCCCGCCGCATGTGCCGCTGCCGAAACCAGCCGCGTCGCCATCGGCGGACAAAATCTCGATTGGCGCACGGAAGGCGCGTTCACCGGCGAAATCTCCGGACCGATGCTCAAAGCCACCGGCGCCGACTGGGTCATCGTCGGCCACAGCGAACGCCGCCAATACTTCGGGGATACCAGCGAGATGGTCTACAAACGCACCGTCGCCGCCCTCGAAGCTGGCCTCAAGCCCATCGTCTGCGTTGGCGAACTCCTGGAACACCGTGAAGGCGGCAAGACCGAGGAAATTTGCACGGCGCAGTTCAACGGCGGCATCGCGCCCCTGACACCCGAGCAGTTCGCGCAAATTGTCGTCGCCTACGAACCTGTTTGGGCCATTGGCACCGGCAAAACCGCCACGCCCGAAATCGCTGCCGACGCCCAT
>JBDTTK010000303.1:0-5720 GCA_039930685.1 Bryobacteraceae bacterium
GGACCACCACCGCCGCCTAGAACCCTCCCCCAAACCCTCGGCAATCCTACGCCGAAACCCAACCTGCGCCCAAACTCACTTAAAATGAAGGGCCATGCCCTCAACCCCCGCGGCGGCCACGCGCGCCCCGCTGACCACCAATCAAATCCGCGGCTTCTGGGCATCCTGGGGAGGCTGGGCCCTCGACGGCATGGACTCCTTCATCTATGCCCTCGTGCTCGTCCCCGCCATGAAGGAACTCCTCCCGCAGTCCGGCATCGCGGCAACGCCCGGCGCCATCGGCTACTACGGCGGACTCCTCTTCGCGCTCTTCCTCATCGGCTGGGGCTTTGCCTTCCTCTGGGGCCCCATCGGCGACCGCTTTGGACGCGTCCGCACGCTGACCCTGACTATCCTCTGCTATTCGCTCTTCACCTTTCTCGGAGCGCTCTCGACCAACATCTGGCAGCTTGCCGCCTTCCGCCTCCTCGCCGGACTCGGCATCGGCGGCGAATGGACCCTCGGCGGAATCCTCGTCGCCGAGGAGTGGCCCGAGGACCGCCGCAAGACCGGCGCCGGCCTCATGCATACCGGCTATTACTTTGGTATCTTTCTCGCCGCCATCGCCAACTACACCATCGGAGTCCACTACGGTTGGCGCGCCATGTTCGTCCTCGGCGGAACGCCTGCTCTCCTCGTCAGCCTCATTCGCTACGGCGTCAAAGAGCCCGAAAAGTGGACCGCCAAAGCCAAGGAGGTTCGCGCGCGCATGAGCTTCCTTGGACCGCTCAAAGCCATCTTCACCGCCGAACTCCGCGGCCGCACGATACTCAACTCCGTCTACCTCTTCATCTCCATGACCGGACTCTGGGCCGGCTCCGTCTACGTGCCCTCATCGGTAACCGCGCTCGCCGTCAAGGCCGGTTACGACACCGCTGGAGCCGCGCGCCTCGCCTCCTGGGGAACCATGATCCTCTCGATCGGCACCATCGCCGGATGCCTCCTCGTCGCCCCGCTCGCCGAACGCATCGGACGCCGCGCGACTCTCGCGGTCTTCTTCGTGCTGATGTTCGTCTCGATCGCCGGCGGCTTCGGCTTCATCTTCTACTGGCAGCAGAACGCCCTCGCGTTCTTCATGGCGGCCCTCGCGCTGCTCGGCGTCGGCGGCGCCAACTTCGCCGTCTACACGCTCTGGCTGCCAGAGCAGTATCCGACCGAATGCCGCGCCAGCGCCTTCGCGTTCGCCACCTCGATCGGGCGGTTCGTCGCCGCCGGTGTGACGTTCGTAGTCGGTGCTGCTGTCTCGCAGTATCAAACCATCGGCACGCCCGTCGCCTGGACCGCCGTCGCGTTCCTCATCGGATTGCTCTTGCTGCCATTCGGCCACGAAACCAAAGGAAGGACTCTACCGGCTTGACCCTCACCGACCTCTTCGATCTGTCCCTGAAGCTGCGCCCCAATGAAGTGGCGCTCGAGTTTCAGCGTGCGACCTTCACCTTCGGCGACATCGACGCGCGCAGCAACCGCATGGCGCACGAGCTCCTCGCGCACGGCTTTGGAACCGGCGACCGACTGATGGTCCAGCTTCCAAACTGCGTCGAGATGATCGACCTCTTCCTCGCCTGCGTCAAGACCGGCATCATCTTCGTCCCCGTCAACGTGCTCTATAAGGAGCGCGAAGTCGGTCACATGCTCTCCGACGCTGAGCCCAAGCTCTTCATCACGCCGGGCAATCTGGCCGAACTCACCGAAGGCGCCTTGCGCCAGTCCGCCGATCGCCCCGTCGTCCTTCTTGACGGAGACACGCCCGCTGCGCTCGTCTACACCTCCGGCACCACCGGCACATCCAAAGGCGCGATCCTCACCCACAACAACTTCGCCGCGAACACCCTCAGCCTTCTCACCTGCTGGCAGATCGCGTCCACCGATCGCTTCCTCCTCGCGCTCCCTCTCTTCCATGTCCACGCCCTCGGCAACGGACTCCACTGCTGGCTCGCGAGCGGCTGCCGGATGCGCCTCCTCGAACGCTTCGAACACCAGAGGGCTCCCGCCGAGTTCCTCGACTTCCGCCCGACGCTGTTCTTCGGCGTCCCCACGATGTATGTTCGGCTCCTCGACACGGATCCCGCCATCGCCCGCACCATCGGCGCCGCCATGCGCCTCTTCGTCTCCGGCTCCGCTCCGCTCCCCGCGCAGGTTCATGAAGACTTCGGACAGCTCTTCGGCCATACGATCCTCGAGCGCTATGGAATGACCGAAACCCTGATGAACATCAGCAATCCGTACGCCGGCGAGCGCCGCCCAGGCTCGGTCGGCTTCCCGCTGCCCGGAATCTCGGTCCGCATCCTTGACGGCGAGGGCAGGGAAGTGGCCATTGGCGAAACCGGCGAAGTCTACCTCCGCGGTCCGAACGTCTTCGCCGGCTACTGGCGCCGCGACGACGCAACCAAGGCCGCGTTCCTGGACGGCTACTTCAAGACCGGCGACCTCGCGTCGCGCTCCGCGGACGGTTACTTCACCCTCAGCGGACGCCGCAGCGACCTCATCATCGCGGGCGGCTTCAACATCTATCCGCGCGAGATCGAGGAGTTCCTGATGGAGCAGCCTGAGGTCGCCGAGGCTGCCGTCGCCGCCATGCCCGATTCCATCAAAGGCGAGGTCCCGGTGGCGTTCATCGTGTCGGAGCACGAAGTCGACTTGGGCGAACTCGCGGATCGTTGCCGCGAGAAGCTCGCGTCCTTCAAAGTCCCGCGCCGCTTCATCCGCGTCGCCGACCTGCCACGCAACGCTTTAGGAAAGGTGCAAAAGCATCTTCTCCCCAAGCCACCGCTCTAACCCATCGAGGCGCGGTCGTAAGACCGCGCTCCATTATTAGCCGGACTCGGTCCGTGGCGGCGCAGTCACCGGCCGGTCGGCTCAAGTTCACCGCGCCGCCCGATCCAGCCACTTGTCGACCACCGGAGGCGCGTAGTCGATCAGGCGGTCCAGCAAAGCTACCGGATCTTGATCGGTCAACACCAGCCCTCGATGGACCGGCCGCAGGAACCCCTCCTGAACCGCGTGATCGGCCAATGCGAGAAACGGATCGTAGTAGCCCTTTACGTTCAGCAGCCCGAACGCCTTGCGCTGCAATCCCAACTGGCACCACGTCAGAATCTCGCAGAACTCGTCCCACGTTCCATAGCCGCCGGGCATCGCGAGAAAGCCATCCGCAAGGTCGGCCATCAGCGCCTTCCGCTCGTGCATGGTCTCGACCACATGCAATTGGGTTAACCCGCGGTGCCCTACTTCCTTTTCGAGGAGCGAACGCGGAATGACGCCGATCACGCTCCCGCCACTCTGCAGGCACGCATCCGCTACCACGCCCATCAGGCCAACGTTGCCTCCGCCGTAGACAAGCCCGATGCCGCGGGCGGCCAGTTGCCGGCCAATAAGCGTCGCGGATTCCGCGTACACAGGGTCACGCCCGGACGAAGATCCACAGAACACGCAAAGACGCCGGATCACGATTTCAGTGTAGTGGCTCTCGGCTGGAGCGCTATCCCAGCTTGCCGGTGAACGGCTTGCTGAAGTGGGTGTTCCAGTCCACCAGATCGATGTTGAGCAACCGGTGCGCCCCGGTCTTCCGATTGGCCTCCACAATGAGATACGCGTTCTCGTCGTACCGCGTCGCGCCGATCACAAGATGCCGGGGGCCGTAGGTCCGCCCGAAGTCGAACCACTTGTGCCAGTGCCCGGAGATCACCATTTGAATCGTGTCGCGGTGCTTCTTGATCAGCGGCTGGACGCCGTAGTCGCGCACTTCCGTCGCGACATCGCGCTGCAGCGGAAAGTGCGTGAACACCCATGTCGGACGCTTCTGTTCGAGTTCGGCTTCGAACCAGTTGATCTGCTCTTCTCCGTAGCTACCCAGATCCTTGTCGAACTTCGCATGTCCACTCTGCCACGTCACGCCTAGAAAATTGTTGAGGTGGATAAACTTCCATCCGGCGTGATCGACCGAGTAATACGGCTTCAGATTGAGCTTGCGGCGGAACAGCTCGTGCGACATCTCGCGTGAAACACGCGGCACCGCATAATCGTGATTCCCGAAGCAGGCATGCACCGGCGCGTGGAACCCATCCGTGATCTCCTTTGCGATGTCGATGCGCGTCTTATTCTGGAAATAGAAGTCGAGGTCCGGCGACGGATAGTTATGGAAGTAGTCGCCGACCAGAAACACCTGCTCGATGGCGGGCAGCGAATTGATCAGCGTGCGCGCTGCCACCAGCCTGCCGTTGGCCTTCAGGATCGACTCCGTATCGGCGGGAGTCTTCTCCGGACCTTTGTAGAAGCTGTCAATGATGTGCGAATCCGCGATCACCGCAAAGTAGAACAGGTCCTTCGACGGTTTGGCGGAGAGCAGTTCGGGCGCGGCTAGCGCGAGCGAGGATTGAAGAAATAGACGGCGATTCATGACGATTTGGATTGGACGCAATCCGTCCTATCCGAACCATACCAGGATTCTGTTGCAATTTGATCGCGGAGGAACCTCGCGTCGCCTTAGCGGCGCGTATCGAGCGTCGGGAACGTCTTCGTCGCGTGGTCGTGCCACGTCAGGCTCTCTTCGTCGACCAGCGCCCAAAGAAGGCCGAGGCCCGCCGAACAGAAACTGATGATGCTCATACCCATTCGCAGCGCCCGCACGGACCGCGTCGGCGTCCGCCCATCGAAGTCGACCAGCCGAAGCTGCGCCGCACGCATGCCGATCGTGTCGCCGTTTCCAAGGCACCACAGCACGTGATAGAGACCCGCGAACAACACGACCGCTCCGCCAAGCAGCGGAACCGTTTGCTTGTTAAGAACCATCTCGCCGCCCGCCAGGAAAAACACACCCAGGAAGAGGCCAACGGCAACGAGAACCATGCTGAGATCGATCGCCGCGGCAAGAATGCGATGCGTAGGCAGCGCCACCGGAGCGTCGCAGAAGATCACCGCTTCGACCGAGGTACCGAGGCCGTGCAACGGTGGCGTCGCCGGGACTTCGAACTCAAGCGATCTCTGATGCTCGCTCGGCTTGCGGGCGCCGCGCGCCGAGGCGGCGCGCGCCTTGCGCGGCGTCGGGCCTTCTGCGCGTACCGGCGTCAACGTCGGAATCGGAATTATCTTCGAGGTGAAAGGAAACAGCGACGGCTGCTCTTCGGGTTCCTCCCGCTCCATTACGGGGGCGGGACCGGGCAGTTGTTCGACGGCACGGACGGCCGAACCCATTCCTGGAAACTCAAGAGTCGGGCGATATCCAGACGGGGCTGGCCGTGCGGAATCGAGGTCCATCCGCCGTCCGCAGCGTTGGCAGCGGTGGTCGTCTTCCTCGTTCCAGGCTCTGCAAAATGAACACTGCATTCGCGATCTCGATCACCGGGCGGCGTTCCTCGAAATGCCACCGCGCGCCCTTGCACCCACGCCCGCTGGCGTGCTACGGTTCCTTTTGAGCCGCCCTTTTCACGCTTCCCGGCCGTATCCCCAACAAATCGAACGTTCGAACTTTAGTACTCATTGTGACCAGTACCAAGTCACTACGAGTAATACCTTATCTAACATAGTTAGAAGGTTTTGTCACGAACTTTATGAATCGGTTGGATTTGCCGGTCTTGCGGCGGGTCTTTTCCTGGTGCTTCCGGCAGCCGCGCAGTATCGTCCGATCATCCCGCCGCCGCCCCCTGCGGCGCCCACCCAAACCATCAATCCGAACCAGAAGATTA
>JBDTTK010000304.1:0-5715 GCA_039930685.1 Bryobacteraceae bacterium
AAATCACGCTAGGAGCATTCTCGGTCGAGTTTATTCACGTGACGCACTCGATCGTCAGTTGCGTCGCACTTGCCGTCACCACGCCGATCGGGCTCGTGATTCACACCGGCGACTTCAAAGTCGACCCCACCCCGACCGACAACGAGCTGTTCGATCTCCATACCTTCGCTGAACTTGGCAAGCGCGGAGTTCTCCTGCTGCTTTCCGATTCGACGAATGTGGATCGTCCCGGCTACACCGAGAGCGAGCGGGCAGTCGGACCGCGCCTCGAGGACCTGTTCGTCCGCACTCAACGTCGGCTGCTGATTTCGTGTTTCAGTTCCTCAGTCCATCGGCTGCAGCAGATTCTCGATCTGGCGCACACGCACGGGCGCAAAGTGGCGTTCCTGGGCCGGAGTATGAACTCGACCACGGAAATCGCGCATTCATTTGGTCTTCTCCGGCTGCCGGACGGGATTCTGCTGCGCCCGCAGGATATTATGCAGTCGCCGCCCTCAAAGACCTGCGTGGTTTTGTCGGGTACCCAAGGCGAGCCGATGTCGGCCCTCTCACGGGTCGCCGTCGACAATCACAAGCATCTGTCCATCCAGCCGGACGACACCGTCGTGCTCAGCGCGCGCATCATTCCGGGTAATGAGAAGCCGATTTACCGGATGCTCAATCATATAGCCCGGCGCGGCGCCGATATCGTGTACGGCAGCATGAATCCGCCGGTTCACGTATCCGGCCATGGATCCGCCGAAGAGCTGCGGCTCATTCTGAATCTCGTGCGGCCCAAGTATTTCGTGCCGGTGCACGGCGAGTACCGCCAATTAGCCAAGCATGCCCAGTTGGCGCAGCACCTGCGCCACGTCGGCCTCGAAGACGCGTTCCTGCTCGAAAGCGGGGAGACGCTAGAGATCGAAAAGAATGCCAAGGGCGCGTATAGCGCACGCAAGGGCGAGCGCGTCGCAGTGGGACGCGCGTGCATCGATTCCGGCACGATCGACGAGGTGGTGGGCGATCTGGTCATTCGCGACCGGCGCCATCTGTCGGAGGATGGTTTCGTGCTGCCGATCATCGCGATCGACAAGTCGACGGGACGCGCCGAGACCTACGAGATCGTCAGCCGCGGCTTCATGTCGATGGAAGAAGGTTCGGCTGTTCTCGAGGACGCGCGAGCGGTGGTTGCAAAGACATTGGATACGTCCTCCAGTGAGGAGCGCAGCGATTGGGGTGTAATGCAGGAGAAGATCCGTGCAGACCTTAAGCGCTATCTGACCAAGCAGACTTCCCGGCGTCCGCTGATCATGCCCGTGATCCTCGAGGTCTAGTCCACCCGGTACAGCCACATGCTCTTGCCGATCCGCTCGACCGGGCGGTACGCGCGAATCCAGGAGTAGGCTCCCCATTGTTTGCTATCCGCGTGCTCTTCAAACTCGCCCATGCGAAGTTTGTTGATGCTCATGACAACCCAGCCCTGCGCCTTCTCGTATGGCTTGAGGATCCGGCATGGCATACCCAAGCTGTCGAGATCGGTGGAGCCGTGGAAGGTGACCGCGCATTCCCGTATCCCCAGTTCGGCCAGGCGGGCCCTCACCTTTTCCAGATCCTGACCCCAGTCGAGATCGGAATCGGCGACAATCCGCTCCGGTTGATCGAGAGCGAGTTCGTTGAAGTACGTTAGATAGTCCGGGTGCGCGAGCGCGCTCGATATGGCCGCGCCCGCGGCAAGCGCGAGCACGGCAAGCTTGGCAACCCGGCGTTCCGGCCATAGGACCGCTCCGCAGGCGACGGATAGCGGCACGAACATCGGCAGCAGATGCCGGAGGCCAATGTCGATATGGCTGGGCAGGCACGAGAAGAAAATCGCGGCGGCCGCGAGGCCAGGCGCCGAGCGCGCGCGGTCCTTCGTCCTGAGAAAAACGAGGGCGGCTAGCGCAAGCCCCAGAAATCCAAGCGGCGTTTTAAACGCCATCACCACCGGGAAGTAATACCACCAGCCGCGAAATGAGAACGAATCGAACAGCATCGTCGCGTGGCCGCGTGAATTGTGAAAGTAGACGTGGTAAATTCCCCGAATCCAACTGCCGAGCGGAACGGGTACCGCCATCGCCGCGTTTACGCCGGCGCGCAACGGACCCGACCCGCCAAAGAGGGCGTCGAGTTCGGCCACGGGCGGCGGATTGGGTGGAGCCATCGGGGAAAGCTGGAAGCGGTAGGTCGACCAAACCAGGAAGAACGCGACGCCGCAGGCCGCTAACGCCTGCCTCCAGGAGACCAGCCTTCTCCGAACCGCGAGAATCGCCGAACAGCCGCAAATCAGAAAAGGAATTGCGGAAAATTTCGCGCTTAGCGATAGCGCGAGCATCACGCCGAACAGCAAGGCGCTCCGCCAGGTCCGGCGCTCGATCCACCGGTCGAAGAATGCCAGCGCCAAGCCGACACCCGCAGCCACGGCCATGTCCGTGGTCGCCAGACCGGCATGGCCGAGCACGACCGGCAATCCGGAGAAGAGGGCAACGCATCCAGCGGCGCGAGCCGCGCCAAAGAGTTGCTCTGACCAAAGCCAGACGGCCCAGCAACTCAGGATGAAGAAGATGAGATTTGGCGCGCGGGCGAGGACGAGGTTGGTCCAATATCCAGGTCCGGCGGCAAGAATTGCCGAGCCCTCCTGATACCCGTCTTGGATTCCGTGCGACCGGCCGCCTGCCAGCCACGGTCCAAAGGCTGCGGCGATGCGGGAAAGCGGCGGATGCTGCAATTCCAATTCGTAGCGGCCCTCGGAGAGCCACTCCATTCCGGCGGCGATATGAAAGGGTTCGTCGACGGTTTGCGAGAAGACCCGCCAAGTGAGGGCAATCCGGACGCAGCCAAGAAGTACCAGAGCGGCCGCGATCAGCCGCCACCGTCCAGGCGTCATGGAATCTCGAGCGGCAGTTCGAAGTAAAAGTACTCCTTACCGCTTTGGGCGTCGCTGATCCCCGTCAAATACATCTTCGACCCGGGCTCATGACGGGTCTGAAAGTAGAAGAAACCCGAAACCGTATCTCCCGGCGGAATGAGTTTCGCCAGAAACGCGCGCCCTTCGATCTCCCAGGCGCTGAACGGGCTCTTGCCTTTTTTCCTCGGAAGCGGAATCGGCAGACGCGACTCCTCGACGAGCTTCGGCTGCTTAGGCGCCCGCAAATAAGGAAGGTCTCGAGCCGGCGTGTTCTCGAGGTGTCGCCCGGAAGCCTCAATGAATTCCGTCTTCAGGTCAAGCCGTAGCGCCTTGCCGGTTTTGTTTTCCAGGATCAAAAGCACCGGTAGAACACCTTCGTCGTTCGGATTGAACTTGCCGAACGCGGTGCGCGTCTGGTCCTCCTTGACATAAGGCACGGCGACCATCGTGATGCCCTGATGGGTTTCGACACCCTTATAGGAGTCCGCGGGACCGGGCGCAAACCGGCTCTTGTCCTTCTCTTTGTCCGCCGCCAGGCCGACGGATTGCGCCAGAACGGATATACTCAATAAAGCTATCAAGACCCGCTGCATCTACTTCCTCTATTCTTCTCTCGCGCGCCTCGGATCTCCCATTGTTGCACTGTACCTGCTGATCCGTGGATTGCGGGATCGGCGCTACTTTGCGGGTCTATCCGAGCGGTTTGGATTTCTTCCGACCACTCTTCGGCGGACGGCTCCCGGTGCAGTCTGGTTGCATGCGGTTTCCGTCGGCGAGGTCATGTCCGCGGTCGCGTTGATTCGGCGCCTGCCCGGACCGGTCTACGTTTCCGTCACCACAATCGCCGGACGTGAGATTGCCGAGAAGAATCTGGCGGGCATCGCGGCCGGCATTTTCTACGTTCCGCTCGACTACATCTCTTGCGTTCGGCGGGTTCTCCGCGCGCTGCGCCCGGCGCTCGTCCTCGTCCTTGAAACTGAAATCTGGCCGAATCTGTTTCGCGAGTCCCGCCGCAGCGGCGCGCGGCTGATGATCGCAAACGGCCGCATCTCTGACCGGCGCGCGGACCGCTATCGCAGCATGGCTTGGTTCTTTTCGTCCGTGCTTCAACAACCGCACGCGTTGTTCGTGCAGACCGAGACCGATCGCGACCGCTACATCGCAACCGGTGCATCGCCTGAACTGGTCGAACTGGGCGGAAATCTGAAGTACGATTTTACGCCGCTCGAACATGTTGCTCCGGAAATTCAGGGCCTGATCCAGCGCGCCGAGCCGTCCGCCGTCTGGATTGCCGCAAGCACGATGCCGCCTCTCGAAGATGGCGATGTAGACGAAGACGACGCGGTGGTCGATGCGTTTCTCGAACTGCGGGAACGTCATCCGCGGCTGCTGCTCATCCTGGTGCCGCGACGGCCGGAACGCTTCGACAGCGCGGCGGAGAAGCTGCGCGCCGCCCGCGTTCCGTTTGTCAGGCGATCGTTCCTTCGGCTGGACGCTCAGCTCGACCTGCCGGGGGTCCTGTTGCTCGACACGGTCGGCGAATTGGCTGGGCTGTTCTCTATTGCGGATGTCGTGTTTATGGGCGGAACTTTGGCGCGCCGCGGCGGTCACAATATCCTCGAACCGGCGTTCTTTGCGAAGCCGATCGTGATTGGGCCGAACATGCAAAACTTCTCGGAAATCGCGCGGCAGTTCCGTGAGCAAAGCGCCGTGATCGAGATCGACAGCGCAGCTGGACTCGCGGCCGGCGTCGAGCGTGTACTGACGGGCGACGCGTCGGCTGTCGGCCAGCGCGCCCGCGATATTTCATTTCAGAACCGGGGGGCCGTCGAAAAAATCTCGATGGATGCCACTGTCCAGTGGGAGCAATCGCTTTCTCAGCCGATCCCAAGTCTGTGGCGACGCGTGTTGTTGGGACCGATTGCCGCTGCCTGGAGAGTAGGCGCACGCTGAATCGCCGCCGCAAGGAATCGGCTGCCCACCACCTGGAGCGACCCGTCATCAGCGTCGGAAATCTAACAACCGGAGGCTCGGGGAAAACGCCGGTGACGCGCTGGCTCGCGGAACAGCTCGAGCGCGCGGGCCGCCAGCCCGCCATCCTGACCCGCGGCTATAGGCGCGCGTCTCCCGCCCACCTGACGATCGTGGCGGCCGGAGAACTGGCCCCGCTCGATGTCACCGGAGAGGAAGCCCAGATGCTCATCCGGGACGGCCATGCGCACGTCGGCATCTGCGCCAACCGTCATGCCGTCGGCGCCGAACTCACCAAGCGATTCCGCCCCGGCGTTTTTCTGATGGACGACGGGCTGCAGCATGCAGCCCTCGCGCGGGACCTCGAGGTCGTATTGATCGACGCCCTCGACCCGTTCGGGGGAGGCGCGTGTCTTCCCCTGGGCAGGCTTCGAGAGCCAATCGATGTTCTGGCAAAGGCCGACGCGATCGTGATCACTCGAGTCCAGCCGGGAATTCCGACTGCCGGCGTCGAGCACGAGATTCGACGTTGGAACTCCACCGCTCCGCTGTTTCGCGCGAAGACCCTCGCCGGAAAATGGCAGCCCATTGGCTCCCAACCCGCCTTCACATTTAGCCGCGTGGCCGCTTTCTGCGGACTTGGCAATCCGGATTCGTTCTTCGGAACGCTGCGCGAATTGGGCCTGGAGATTTGCTATCGTTGGCGATTCGCCGATCACCATCACTATCGGCCGGAAGAATTGCAAAGGCTTTTGCGGCGAGCCGTGTCGAGCGGCGCGGAGGCCATTGTCACCACGGAGAAAGATATGCTCAATCTTCCG